>JAHEFC010000333.1 GCA_024640385.1 Sphingobacteriales bacterium | reverse complement strand
CTTTGCCGGCCGGTATAAATACAGTAGTCGGGAAAGACAGGTTCCCGTCAGTAAGGTAGACCGCATACATATTTACCTTGTATTGCTGCTGATAGTTATAATCACGCCCCATCCATTTCAGGTTCTCTTTGGTTTCTGCGTCCAGTTTCACCGGGATAAAATGCTCATTGATATATTTGATCACCTCGGGGTGGCTATAGGTCTTCTTATCCATCACCTTGCACCAGCCGCACCAATCGGTATAAAGGTCTATCAGCACGGGTTTGCCTGTACCTTTAATGTACTCTTTTTCTGCTTCAGCCAGGCTCATCCACCTGATCTGGTCTTTGGGTATGGGTTTGAAAGACCATGCAAGTGGCAGCATCATTAGTAAGAAGGCCGCAATAACTTTTTGCATGTTATTTTGTTTATTTACACAAAGTATAACGAAAAAGATGAGAAAAATAGTGCTGGCGGTCACCGGAGCGAGTGGATCTGTATATTTTAAGCTTTTATTAGATAAGCTGAGCCAGCTTAACGGCCAATGGGACCAGTTGGCTATTGTGATGTCTGACAATGCCCGCGAGGTCTGGGAAACAGAACTTGGCAATAGCGATTACAAGAACTACGAATTTCCTATTTATAACAAGAACGACTTCTCGGCCCCTTTTGCTTCAGGCTCAGGGAAATATGATACCATGATCATCATTCCCTGTTCCATGGGTACCCTTGGACGCATCGCTTCAGGCATATCCAACGACCTGATCACCAGGGCCGCTGATGTGATTTTAAAGGAAAGAAGAAAACTGATCTGCGTGGTCCGCGAAACGCCCTACAACCTGGTGCATATAAGGAATATGGAAACTGTTACAATGGCTGGAGGGATCATATGTCCTGCCACCCCTTCTTTTTACTCAAAACCCCAAACCGTTGAAGAAGTGGCCGGCACTGTTGTAGATCGCGTGCTGGACCTGGCAGGGTTTGACATTAAGACGTTCAGGTGGGGGAAATAATAAGAGAGAAAGATAGAAAAAGAGGAAGAGAGGAAGCATTCTCTCTTCTTTCTCTCTTACTCTCTTTCTATCTGGCTCTCTACAAGAACTTACCGCAGATCAACTACTTCAACGCCCGGGTATTTCTTCGCATCAAACACGAATGTGTCGTCCGTTATGTTGGAGTTGGTAACCACATTGCTCATGGCATAGCTGTACCTGTTACCTGACTTTTCGAAAATCTGGGTGTTGGTGATCATCTTAGTGGCTTTATCAACACTCAGGAGCACCTTGAAAAATGGCTTGCTCTTGTCTGTTGGAGTAAGCTCAACTTCCTGGATGGTTTTGCCGCCTACTTTTTTTTCTTCATTCAGCTTATACAGGAAGTCCTTATCGTAGAAATTGGTAAATAATTTCTGGGGAGTGATGGAGGCGCTGCTGTTATCAAACTGCGCGATCTGCACTTCATTGGCGGCCTTGTCGTAGGTCCATACATTCTTACCGTCGCAGAAGATCTCCTGGCCGGTAATACTCACGCGGTATTTCATGCCTTTCATGGAAACCGTACCATTCTTCTTACCCTGCACTTTTCCTGCAGCATCTTTCACTTCCAGGGAGAAATTTCCTTTCAGGGTTTTATAGGTCTTGAACTTGGCACTGACGGCATCAAGAACTTTTTTTGCTTCGGGGTCATTCTTACCCAAAGTGTTCGTTTGAGCGTGAATGTTAGTAGTAAAGACCAGAACAGCGAATATGGCTAACAAGTTTCTCATTTGAAGAGATTAGTTTAAAAATTGGACGCAAAGATACGATATATAGACAGGATTAGAGGGAAAGAGGTTTAGTGTGTTAATGTGAAAGAATACATAAGAATATTCTGGATTCCGAATTCCGGATTGCGAATTCCGGATTAAGGTGAATACAAAATCCGGAATTCGCAATCCGGAATCCGGAATCCTTACTACATCCCAAACTGATTCAGGATCTCCATCAGCTCAGAGTCGGTTTTAACCATGACCTCCCTGGCCTTACTGCCCTGGTTGGAGCCTACAATACCGGCTGCTTCAAGCTGGTCCATCAACCTGCCGGCCCGGTTATAGCCCAGCTTCATCCTGCGTTGCAGTAATGATGTAGAACCCACGCCGCTTGCTACAATCAGTTTTGCGGCTTCTTCAAATAGCGGGTCGCGTTCAGACATATCCACATCTTTACCCTCAGTGGTTTCGTCCACATATTCGGGAAGCATGAAGGCCTGTGGATAGCCCCGCTGCTTGCCAATGAATTCCACCACCCTTTCCACTTCAGGAGTATCAACAAAAACACACTGCAATCGGGTGACCTCGCCATTATAAGAGATCAGCATATCTCCCCTGCCGATCAGCTGCTCTGCCCCCCCGGTGTCCAATATGGTCCGGGAATCGACTTTGCTGGATACTTTGAAAGCGATACGGGCGGGGAAGTTGGCCTTGATGGTACCTGTAATAATATTTACAGATGGTCTTTGAGTGGCGATGATCAGGTGAATGCCTACGGCCCTGGCCAGCTGCGCCAGCCTGGCAATTGGCATCTCGATCTCCTTACCTGCCGTCATGATCAGATCTGCAAATTCATCGATCACTAATACAATGAATGGCAAGAACTGGTGCCCCTTTTCAGGATTCAGTTTCCTGGCAACAAATTTTTCATTGTACTCCCTGATATTACGGCAACCTGCTTCTTTCAACAGGTCATAACGGTTATCCATTTCAATGCAGAGGGCATTGAGGGTATGTACCACTTTCCTGGTATCTGTAATGATAGACTCGTCTTCTCCCGGCAGTTTGGCCAGGAAATGTTTTTCGATCAGCCTGTACAAACTCAATTCCACCTTCTTCGGATCCACCAGTACAAATTTCAGCTGCGAAGGATGCTTCTTATACAACAGGGATACCAGGATGGCATTCACCCCCACTGATTTACCCTGGCCCGTTGCACCGGCCATCAACAGGTGGGGCATGGTGGTAAGGTCAACAATGAAATGCTCATTATCGATCTTCTTGCCCAATGCTATCGGCAACGTATAGTGGCTATTCTGGAATTTATCCGATGCGAGTATGGTCTTCATACCCACAATACTCTTCTTCACATTCGGCACCTCGATACCGATGGTCCCTTTACCCGGAATAGGTGCAATGATACGTATTCCCAATGCCGAAAGGCTGAGCGCAATATCATCTTCCAGGTTTTTGATCCGCGATATCCTTACACCGGCAGAAGGCACGATCTCATACAGCGTTACGGTTGGACCAACGGTGGCCAATATTTTCTGGATCGCAATGTCGTAATTCTTCAGGGTGTTGATGATCTGGTTCTTGTTAGCCTCAAGTTCTGCCGCATCCATCACGATCTTCTCATTGCTGTGCTGGTCCAGCAGGTCGAGTTTCGGATACTTATAATCCCGCAGGTCAAGAATGGGATCGTAGGGCGGAAGCTTGGCCACTTTTTCAGCGCCAGTCAGGTCCTCTTCTTCGGCTACAGGTTCAGCCGTTTTGATCTCAAGTTTCAGACCGTCAGCATCAACTGTTGATACAGGCGGCATGTATTTAACATGCTCCGGTTCCTGCACAGGTGGGGGCGGTGGAGCAGGTTCTTTTACCAGAGGAAGAACCTGCTCCTGCTTTTCCACCAGTTTGAACGGAGGTTCTTCTTCTTCCGATCCAGTTTCCTCAACTACTACAGGGAGTTTATTTTTCTTCAGCTTGTTGCCTTTCAACGGTGCCAGCTCTTCTTCCGGTTCAACATCCATTTCTTCCACCTCTTCCTCTTCTTCTTTTGCTTTGCGTTCGGGCAGTTTCAATTTGGGCATATTGAATGCGGGATTGAACCTCCAGATCATATAGGAGAAGAATGCAACGAGTATGAGTACACCCGTTCCCAGGTTGCCGATCAGGCCGATGCACCAGCGGCTGAGCTGGTTGCCCACTTCCCCGCCCCAGTGAAATTCACTGTTACGAAAAACAAAAGCAAAGCTCAGGCTGAATACCAGCAACCCGGACACCAGGTATTTGATATTCCTGGCAACAGAAAATATTTTACGATTGAAGAGCAGGTTCGCTCCAACTACAAAAAGAAAAGAACAAAACAGGTAGGATGCAACACCGAATCCCTTATAAAAGAAAAGGTGGGAAACATATGCCCCAAAAGCTCCCAGGAGGTTTGCAATGGGATATTCGTTGGGAGCCAGGATGGAAATTCCATGCTGGAAAACCTTATCCTGGTCTTCTTTCCAGGTGAATACATAAGATGTAAATGCAACAAGGAAAAAGAAACAGAGCATCAGCAGAACGGCTCCTGTGATCTTGCGTGTTCTTTCATCTTTTACCACATCACGCAAAACCACTTTTTCCTCTTTCTCAGCTGTCAGTTTTCCCGGATCAGGACTTTTTTTGACGGTTTTTATTCGGTTCGCCATATCTCCCTGCAAACCTAAGATTTTTAGCCCGATTAACTAATCGTTGCTAACAGGTTTATTGGCCGGAATACCCACCATCAGGCTGATCCAGCCTGCTACGAGCATTAGTCCGCCCACAGGTGTGATCAGACCAAATCCACCCAGGCCCACATCTTTAATAGATTTCAGCATGGCCAGCAGGTATAGGGAGCCGCTGAACAGGATGATGCCTACTACAAATAACCGTCCTGCCCACACGATCCAATCATTTGGATACCGTTTCAGCAAAATGCCGGTAATGAGCAGTGCAAATGCGTGATAAAACTGGTATGTGACCCCGGTCTGGAAAGTGGCCAGCACATCGGGGGAAAGATACTGTTTCAGTTGATGGGCAGCGAAGGCGCCCAATAAAACACTGATAGCTCCAATGAAAGCGCCGA
>JAHEFC010000332.1 GCA_024640385.1 Sphingobacteriales bacterium | reverse complement strand
TGTGGGGGCTCCATTATCGATATATCCAACTACGTTATGGGCAGTACGTGTTTTGGGTGCCGTTTCTATTTTCAACTTAAAATCATAGGTTGCTTCAGGATCGCTGAAATATTTGGCGAAAGCTTTCTTCGTTACATATACAACCGGAAGCGGTGCTTTTTCGGATTTGTCCCTGCCATCGAACTTCAGATCGTCCGCACTGTCCATCGTGTTATAAAGAACAACGGCTGTGGCTCCTTTGTCGTTTGCATTCTTAACCTGGGTCCCGATCCAGTCGGCCTGGTCAAAATGGGGATTGTCCTTGTTCGCGATCAGGCCTTCTGCCAGGTTAACAAACCAGGGAACTCCTTTTTCCGGAACAGAGACTGCGGATGCAGATTCTATCATTTTTGAATCCGGGCTATAGCCCATGGGATAGAAATCAACACCTGCCTCCAGGTCCTTTCCATCCACCCTGAAAAAAGAACTTTTCTTATTCAATTCCCGCCCCTCGTCTATAGTGAAAGGCTGAAGGTAGCTGTTGCTTTCACCCTTGGGTGTCAATCCTGCCTTGCTGAACTTATCTGTAATGAAGGTCACTGCCAGCGCCTCGCCCGGCGATCCAGCCCTTCTTCCTTCTAACTTATCGTCTGCCAGATAGGAAACACTGGCCTGAACTGATTCAACGATCTGTTTATCAGCCTTCTTCATTTTCTGGCCAAAAACTAAAACAGGAACTAGAAATAAAAAACCAACGATCTTTTTCATGGTTGATACTATCAATTGTGGGCCAAAATTACAATTAGCAAATTAGCTAATGAGCTAATTGGCCAATTAATTATGCTGGCGGATCTGTTAAATACCGGTTCTGGTAAGCCTTTTTTCTCCTTTCGTAAATGGATTTAGTCATGTAGGGGTATTTTTACACCTTTCCAGTTTTGGCTACCCACCTCCATATCGCATTACTTGGCAACCCCAACAGCGGGAAAAGCTCACTTTTCAATGCCTTAACGGGTATGAATCAGAAAGTTGGCAATTTCCCGGGTGTAACTGTAGAGAAAAAAGTAGGAACCTGCCACCTGTCAGCCGCAACCACGGCATCAATAGTAGACCTTCCCGGATCCTACAGCCTCTACCCCCGAAGGGCGGACGAATGGGTGTCGTATAAAGCGATCATGGAGCCCGAGAAGCGTCTTGACCTGATTGTTGTGATCGTAGACGCCAGCAACCTTCAGAGGAACCTTCTGTATGCCTCACAGGTTGCAGACCTTCAGATGCCCGTAGTGATTGCCCTGACCATGATGGACCTGGTGAGAAAGAAGGGGATCAAGATAGACGTTGATGCGCTTTCGAAAAAACTCAACATTCCCATTGTGGTGATCAACCCGAGGAAGAACGAAGGCATCAGGGAGCTCAAAATGACAATGGAAAAAACCGCCAGGAAGGCCATTGAACACACCCAATTTGTTGAGGTGGGCGAACTGGCCATTGAGCCGGTAAGGGAATTGAAGGCCATTTTTCCCGAGATCCCGGATTATACCGCAGTTCATACCCTGATCAATCATGAATCTATGGACTTTGATGATCAGATGCAGGACCGTATAGAAAACATTGAGAAAAAAAGTCATTTCAACCATACCAAGGTGCAGGCCGATGAGATACTGAGGCGTTACAGCCGTATCAGGACCATCATTAGTGAAACGGTGAAAGAAGAAGGTGAGGCCAGGAAGAATATCACCAATAAATACGATGGAATCTTATTGCACAGGGTCTGGGGATACCTGATCATGCTGGTTGTGCTGTTCTTCCTTTTCCAATCTGTATTCTGGATCGCTGAATACCCGATGAATGCCATTGAATGGGCTTTCGGGGAACTGGGGCGGGGGCTTTCTTCTGTATTAGGTGAATCCTGGTTCAGCAACCTGTTGGTCAACGGGATCATTGCCGGCCTTAGTGGCATCCTGGTTTTTGTACCACAGATCATGATACTTTTCGGATTGATCACACTTTTGGAAGATACCGGCTATATGGCCAGGATCAGCTTCCTAACGGACAGGATCATGCGAAAAGTTGGACTGAATGGAAAAAGTGTGATGCCCATGATCAGCGGTTTCGCGTGCGCGGTTCCTGCCATCATGAGTGCAAGAAATATTGAGAACAGGAAAGAGCGGTTGTTGACCATCATGATCACTCCATTGATGAGTTGCAGTGCGAGGCTGCCGGTTTACACCATACTCATCGCCCTGGTGATCCCAAAACAATCTGTGCTTGGTTTCATGAGTCTGCAGGGGCTGGTGATGATGGGGCTTTACCTTCTTGGACTCGTAATGGCACTTGTGGTTTCCTATGTAATGAAATGGTTCATCAGGCTGGAAGAAAAAAGCTTCTTCATACTTGAATTACCCGTATACCGATCACCGCGCTGGAAGAATGTTTTCATAACCATGTTCCAGAAGGCGAAGATCTTTGTTGTTGATGCCGGTAAGGTGATCATGGTGATATCTCTTTTACTATGGGCTTTAAGTTCCTTTGGTCCTGCTGGCCGCCGTGAGCTGGTCAGAACCTCTTACGATCAAGCCATTGCAGCCAATCCTGCCAAGGCCTCAGAGCTGGGCGCAGCAAGGGATGCAGCGCTTCTTGAAAATTCATATGCAGGTATTGCCGGGCAGTTCATTGAACCAGCGATCAAGCCATTGGGGTACGACTGGAAGATCGGGATCGCGATCATCACTTCGTTTGCAGCGCGCGAAGTTTTTGTAGGAACGATGGCTACTTTATACAGCGTTGGGGATCAGGACAGCGACGACAATCATACACTCCGCCAGAAAATGAACGCCGCAGTCAAACCTGACGGATCAAAAGTTTATACCCTCGCCACGGGTGTTTCACTGATGATATTTTATGTACTTGCCATGCAGTGCATGAGTACGCTTGCGGTGGTAAAAAGAGAAACCGGAAGCTGGAAATGGCCTGTTATACAGTTCCTGTATATGACAGGGCTGGCTTATTTATTGAGTTGGTTGGCATACACGATCCTTAGATAGTCGGAGAGTCTGAGAGCCAGAGAGCCAGAGTTCCTGGCGCATTTTGCACAAAGAATTCTAGCTCTCTGCCACTTTGACTAGTTGACTCTCTACGTACGGTTTCTTATCCTCGAACGCAACTCGCTTAAAAGCTGATCATACATCTGCCGCATCATCTGATCGCTCATCTGTCCATTCCACCTGTTGTTCACCAATTCCCAATCTGAAGGATCCAATGCGCGGGAGTCCCCGGAAAATGTTGCTGTTTCAAAAATACCGGCATTGTTCACATTGACCCTGCTCCATTCCAGGTTAGTATTTGTTTCAACATCAACAATTCTGTAATCAATATCATTCATGGCATTCTGATATCGTGTAACATGAAGCGTTGCCTTTACACTCTGAAATACCGGGCGCCCTGCTGTGTCTTTTCCGATCTCAATATTTTTAGACAACTGCCTGTCATACCTGTTCACCACCGATGGGGGTGCAGAAAGGTTGGTCCAACTGATATCCACCACCCAATCGGGCCGGATATTCAAACGGCGTGCATCCATATCTGTAAAAAATCTTGCTGATCCGGAATTACCATAAGCCCCGCCAAGATCCCTGGCAAGTTGTTCGTGCATTAAGCGTACGCGCATATCATTGTTCCAGTTATTCCATCCTCCCCCATAAAACCCGTTCTGTATAGGGTTGATCTGGATATTCACAATACTTCTTTCATAGGCTTCTTTCTGCAACCTGGACACATCCCTGTAATTGGCTACATATTGAGGAATCTTCTGAAAATACTGGTAGGCCTGTTTTGCTCCTTCCCGGGTGCCTGTGTTCAGTTGAGTGAGTGCGGCATCGTAATATACCCCTGCTGCCTCTTCCCTGACCCGCTGTAGCTCTGTAAAGTAGTTTGGCGCATCCACATCCCTGAAAACGGAAGAGGTCTTAATTGCGTCGCTAAGGCGCTGTAGTGAGTTGTACTCAGAAATGGTATTATCGTACCGTCTCAGGTCAGAACTGGCCTGGTATGAACTGATCCTGTCTTTATGCCCCTGAACAGCCTGTTTGTAAAGGTCGATCACATCCTGTTTGAGCTGGGGCTCATTGGGCTTTTTCTCTAGTTTCCTGAGGGTTTCAAAGAAAACCTTGTCTTCCGAGTAAGAAACTGCTTTGTGGGGGTTCGAACATGAAGAGTTCATCAAAACAAAAGCAAGTACGAAAATGGTGTATAGGTTCTTCATGCCAGCTATTTTGTATATGACAGAAAAGATAGGCAGGGAGTTAAACCTGACCATCCGCTAAATAGTGAAAATTATGATAAACTACAATATGTTAAGCGCCTCCAGTTCTTTCCGGAACTGGGCCGGATCCTGGAAATGGATGGTATACATTCCCAAGTCACGGGCGGGCTGAAGGTTTCTGACATTATCATCCGTGTACACTGCAGACTTGGGGTCCACATCAAATCTTTCGATAATGGTTTTATAAATATCCAGAAACGGCTTGCGTGTTTTTTCTTCGCCGGACACAACACGGCCATCAAACCAATGCAGAAAATCAAATCGTTCCAGTGCTATGGGAAAGGTTTCTGCGCTCCAGTTGGTGAGTGCAAGTAATTTATATTTTTTGGAATCTTTCAATTCCTTGAAGATCTCCACGGTATCATGTATAGGCCCGTGCAGCATTTCCTCCCACCTGCCATAGTAAGCCCTGATATTATGCTCGTGTTCAGGAAATTCTTTCACCAGCAGTTCTGTTGCTTCTTTAATGGGCCGGCCTGCATCCTGCTCTTCATTCCAATGCGGCGTGCAGATATTTTCGTAGAACCATTTCATTTCATCTTCATTATCG
>JAHEFC010000331.1 GCA_024640385.1 Sphingobacteriales bacterium | reverse complement strand
TGCAATGGTATTTTTTCTTCTATACGCAACTCGCCTGCATCGGTGAATACGGCAAGTGCCAGTTTAGTACCTCCAAGGTCTACTGCAAGTAACATATTATGATAATGCAGACAGTGCTTTTCGCAACATCTGAACTGATTTCTTCACACCGGTATAGGGCGCTTCTTTTCCTTCAAACTCGATCGATACATATCCTTTGTATCCGATATTATTGAGGATCTCCATGATGCGATTATAATCCAGTTCCAGGCTGTACCACTCTCCCCCTCCGTAATAAGTTTTCGCCTGTACGAAACTGGTATAGGGAGCGATCTTCCTGAGTTTATCATAAGGATCTTCCAGGAAATTGCCCGTATCCATCAACAATCCCAGCCAGGGAGAATTCACATCTTTATACAGCCGCAACATACCCTCAGGTGTGGAGCCCAGGCCCCAGTGATTCTCCAGCGCCAGCAGCACACCATTGTCTTCCGCAGTTTTCAGGCATTGACGTATCCCGTCTGCGCACCATTTGAAACCATCGTCTTCCGTATATCCGGGAAGGATCGGCTCAACGCCGCGGTTCTTCATCAGTTCATCAAACGATTTAATCGTATTCCATCTTCCGGTATTCAACCGCATACAGGGAATACCCATTTTAGCTGCCAGTTCTATACATTTCTTTGTATGATCAACATTCTTCTGCAGCTCTTCTTTATCCGGCGTTACAAATCCCTGGTGAATGGAAAGACAGGTAAGCGCGATACCATTCAGGAATGCATGTTTCTTGATCTTTTGCAAATAAGCATTGTCTTCGCTCTCCATCTGTCTATGAAGGATGTCAACACCTTCCAGGCCAAGCTCTGCAGCGTGGTCGATCACTTTCTCGAGTGGAAATTTATCTCCCTTGAAATGCCAGTACGAATAACTGGATACACTTAGTTTAATACGTGGCGAAAATCCATTGACCTGCTTTGTCATCAGCTGGCCTGGCACTGTGGTTGCCATTCCGGCAAACATGGAATTTTTTAAGAAATCTCGCCTTTCCATAGTAATGCTTTTGCGTGGGCTCAATATTAGTAAAGTTGATGATAAAAAACTCCTGCAGTGATAATTAAATTAAGGGTTACCTTAAATTCAGAAAAAATTCAGGATGGTGATTCGCTTAGGGTTCTTCGTTTTATTTATGGTATCTGTGTTTATGCTGGCTGCGCAAGACAGTGTTTCCTTCATCAGGGTAAACCTGGTTGGTTATACCAATGCAGCACCGAAAAAAGCGGTATTGATATCTAAGGTGAAACTGAAAGATAAATTCGTGCTAGTCTCTGCTGCAGATGGATCCACCAAGCCTGTTACTGCCGTCCTTTCAAAAAACGATCCCTGGGATCCATTTCCATTTAATTACATACTTGATTTTTCAACAGTGAATACTTATGGTGACTATTATTTCGCCAACACAAAAAAAACATTGAAGTCCCCTGTTTTCAGGATAGGTAATTATGGACCCATTTTTGAAGATGTGGTTCATTTCATGCAAACACAACGCTGCGGTTATAATCCTTTTATCGACAAGGTTTGCCATCCCCAGGATGGCAGGTCTTATTACGGCAGTATGCCCGATGGTTCTTATGTAGACGCACGCGGCGGCTGGCACGATGCAGGTGATCAACTTAAATATCTCATCACCGGCAGCAATGCCACTGCGAGAATGCTGCAGGCTTATGAATGGAACAAGAATGCTTTTGCTGATGAATACAATGCCTGGGGGCAGAAATGGGAAAATGGCATCCCTGATATCCTGGATGAAGCCAAATGGGGACTGGACTGGATACACCGCCTTCATCCCGGTCCTGATCAGCTGATCCACCAGGTAGCTGATGATCGCGATCACCTGGGTTTCAAGATGCCAGATAATGATCCGGCTGATTATGGTTACGGGGTGAATAAAGACCGTCCTGCTTATTTCGCCAACGGGAAACCTCAGGGGCTTGGCAAGTACAAAAGTGAAGCAACTGGTGTGTCCAATGTGGCGGGCCGGTCTGCAGCCGCCATGGCTATTGGTTACAGAATATGGAAAAATGATCTGAAAGATGAACTGTTTGCTGCACAGTGCCTTAAAGACGCCATTGAGTTATACCAGATGGGAAAGGAGAAAGAAGGATTTCAACAGGGCAATAGTTTTGGAGCGCCCTATCGTTATAATGAAAGAACCTGGGCAGATGATATGGAATGGGGTGCTGCGGAATTATACAAAGCAACAGGTGATAAAAAATATATGGATGATGCCATTCACTATGGGAACCTGATCGGCAATTACTCATGGATGGAGCGTGACAGCACTGCTCACTACGAAATGTATCCTTATGTGAACATGGGGCACTACGCGCTTTGGGAGATCGGCAGTGATACGGTGAAAAAGAAAATGGCGGGGTATTATGCGCATAACCTTGACCGTATACTGGGCAAAGCCAATCTGAATGACTATGGCGTTGGCCATTTGTTCGTCTGGTGTTCCAATAATTTCGCGGCGGCGGTTGCCACACAGGCTATCTTATATGAGAAGATGACCGGCGATAAAAAATACCAGGCCCTGATGTAGGATCATGTGAACTGGCTTCTCGGCGTGAATCCCTGGGGCACCAGCATGATCACCGGTATCCCGGAAAATGGAGACTATCCGCTTGATGTACATATGCCTTTCTGGAGACTGAAACACCAAGTGATCAAGGGCAGCCTGGCAGACGGGCCTCTTCTTTCTTCGATTCACGAAGGCATGCTTCAGATCTCACTGAGTGAACCGGATGAATACAAAATGTTTCAGCCCAAACATATTACCTATTGGGACGATTGGGCCGACTATTCCACCAACGAACCAACTATGGATGGTTCAGCTGATCTATTCCTACTGTTAACCTATTTATACGGTGCGAAATAGTTTTTTCATTTTATGTTTCCTGTCTTTCAGCAGGTTGTTTGCGCAACCATATGATACGGCGCACGCACTGAAAGAACCGCAGGGCGCATTTTACCGGGCTGATACTTCAGCGCGGGTGATCTATCTCAACTTCACTGCGCATGAATTCATGGAAGGGCTTCCTTTTGTTGCCCGGGTGCTGGACAGTATGAAGGTGCCCGCATCATTTTTTCTTACCGGTGATTTTGTGCGTAAAGAGCCTGGATGGGTAAAAAAGCTGTCTGGTGCAGGACATTATGTGGGGCCGCATTCCGATAAACATTTGCTCTATTGCGACTGGACGAAACGAGACAGCCTGTTGGAGTCCATTTCTATTATTCGAAAAGACCTGGAAGATAATGTTGAAGCACTGGTCCGCCTGGGCATTAACCGTGCAGCCATCAGATTTTTTATGCCTCCATATGAATGGTATAACCGGGATGTATTTGAACTAGTGAAGGATATGGGTTATGTGATGGTGAATTTCAGTCCTGGTACCTCATCCAATGCCGATTACACTACGCCTGACATGAAAAACTACCTGAGCAGTGACACGATCATGCAACGGATCATGAGGTTTGACCAAACGAGAGGCATGAATGGTTTCCACCTGTTGATCCACGTGGGTACTGATCCTGCCCGAACGGATAAACTATACAAAAGGCTACCTGAACTGATCGCTTATTTCAGATCGCGGGGATATCGTTTTGCGCGATTTGAATAACCCCCCTACCTCCAAGGTCCCTACCTTGGAGGTAGGGACCTTGGAGGTAGGGACCTTGGAGGTAGGGTGCAACCTGCTACTTCAACTCCAGGTCGGACTTCAGCAAAAGATCCCGGCTCGACGGACCGATCATGATCCTGAACATGCCGGGTTCAGCCACTCTCTCGTGGTTGCCGTTGATCATGGTCAGCATCTCTTTATTGATTACGAAGGAAACCAGCTTCTCTTCACCGGGCGCCAGTGCAATCTTCGAAAATCCCTTCAGTTCCAGAACCGGCCTGGATACCGATGCCAGCTCATCCCTGATATAGAGTTGAACCACTTCAGATCCTGCCACCTTACCCGTATTCCTGACCTTGCAGGAAACAGTCACCTTATCATCAACCTTCATCACAGGAGATGACAGCCTGATATCACTGTACTGAAAACTGGTATAGCTTAATCCAAAACCAAATGGGAAGAGCGGAAGCCCGCTCAGGTTATGATAATCATCCCCACGACCCGTAGGTTTATGATTGTACACCAGAGGCAACTGAGATTCATCAATGGGAAATGTTATCGGGAGTTTACCGGATGGATTGACAACACCCGTAACCATATCTGCCACCGCATCTCCGCCTGCATCTCCCGGATACCAGACCATAACAACGGATCGCACCCGCTCCAGCCACCTGTCCATCACGATCGCACTGCCACCTACCAGCAATACATTCACCGGCTTGCCTGTTTCCGCAAGAGCAAGTATCAGCTCTTCCTGATGTGCAGGCAGGGTAAGAAATGCCCTGTCCTGGAACTCACCTTCATGTATACCCGCAACTACGATCACCTGGTCCGACTGTTTTGCAACAGCGACGGCATCATTGATCTTCTTTTGCCAGTCATCTTTGGCATCAACGTCCCAGATCAGTCTTACAGTTGCATTACCAGCAGGCTCTGAAAATTCAAGTTTGATATCGTACTGTTTTCCTTTCTCCACAGTCATCTCACCCATAACGGTATGATAAGATTGCTTGACAAATCGGTCCACGATCAGTTTACCACCTACAAACAACCGGTAGCCGTCGTTTCCTTCAACACCAATTCTGATCTTACCGGTCAGGGGTGATGTCAACTGGCCGGTCCATCTTACACTATAATAGTCCTTCTTAATTTTAGTATCATCGGGAGAAAACAGGGTCCAGTGGAAATTGATCTGCTTATCATCCCGCACCAGCACCGGTTCTCCG
>JAHEFC010000056.1 GCA_024640385.1 Sphingobacteriales bacterium | reverse complement strand
AGAAGAAACTGATCGAAGTACAGCACCACCAGGCACATTTTGCTGCAGTGCTTGCAGAAAATGACCTTTTGGATTCAGATCAGCCGGCACTCGGTTTCATCTGGGATGGCACCGGTTATGGAGACGATGAACAGATCTGGGGAGGTGAAGTATTCATGTACCAGGACCAGGAGATGGACAGGAAACTTCATCTAAAATATTTCCCCCAGATACTGGGAGACAAAATGAGCCGCGAACCACGCTTATCAGCATTGAGCCTGCTGCACGATATGCCGGAATACCAAGCTGTTATACATCACCAGTTCACCCATAGTGAATGGAGCTATTACCATAAAATATTGAAGCAGGAACAACAGCTTCAAACCAGCTCGATGGGGCGTTTCCTGGATGGCCTGGCTGCCATACTGGGAATTTGCACACAGAACAGTTTTGAAGGCGAAGCCGCCATGAAGCTGGAATCATTGGCAAGGGGAAGTCATCATTACTCCTCTTTCAGTTACCCAATGCCCGTGATCAGTGACAGTATAGATACCGGGCTGTTCCTTGAAGAAATGATGTCTGATGTTTTACATGGCTATAGCAAGTCGTGGATCGCCGGCAAGATCTTCAACTCTTTGGAAATAATGATAGAAGAAATAAGTGACAGCTATAATGCCAGGAACCTTGCATTCAGTGGAGGTGTTTTTCAGAATGCGCTGCTCACCGATCTGATCATCAAGCACCTGGGACGAAGGAAGAACCTCCATTTCCATAAGCAAGTCAGTCCAAATGATGAGTGCATTGGATTTGGCCAGCTGGCGATGTACCACATGAGCAAATCGAATACAAAGGCCAGATTAAATCCATCATATGTGTTTAGCAATACCAGGTAAAATAGTAGAGATCACTGCCCAGCTTGATGATACATTCCGCTCAGGGAAAGTGTCGTTTGGCGGGATCAACAAGCAGGTGAACCTGCGCATGGTGCCTGAGGCAGGAGTAGGTGATTATGTGATGGTGCATGTTGGAGTGGCCATCTCTGTTGTTGATGAAGACGAGGCCCAGAAAGTGTTCAGTTATCTGAAAGAGATGGGAGAAGTAGACGAATTGAATGAAGAATTAAAAAGTAAAAATTAAAAATGAAAAACATGTCTTTTTTTAATTCTTGCTTCTCAATTTTTAATTTTCACGCTAATGAAATATTTATCAGAATACAGAGACCCCGAAATGGTGGAGGTGTTTATCAGGGAGATCCACAGAATCACTACGAAGCCCTGGACTTTGATGGAGATCTGCGGGGGCCAGACACACAGCCTGGTGAAGAATGGAATTCTCGACATGCTTCCGAAGGAGATCAATATGGTGCACGGACCGGGGTGCCCGGTATGTGTCACGAGCATCAGCGTGATAGACGAGGCAATCCACCTTGCAAAGCAACCGGGGACGGTCCTTTGCTCTTTTGGTGACATGCTCCGCGTGCCCGGATCGGCCAAAAGCCTGCTGGAAGTCAAAGCCGAGGGCGCAGATGTAAGGATCTTATACTCACCCCTTGAAGCCGTTCAATTGGCCAAAGACAATCCCGATAAACAAGTGGTGTTTTTTGCAGTTGGTTTTGAGACCACTGCTCCTGCTAACGCCCTGAGTGTGATTCAGGCCGATCATCTAAGACTCAACAATTACAGCATCCTGGCATCACATGTTTTAGTACCACCAGCCATGGAAGCCATTCTGGGCGATGAAGAAAACCGCATAGATGCATTCCTGGCAGCAGGGCATGTTTGTACTATCATGGGCATGGAAGAATATTATCCTATTGTGGAGAAATACCAATGCCCGATAGTAGTGACCGGATTTGAACCAGTGGATCTGCTGCAGGGAATACTGATGGCGGTACAGCAACTTGAGGCAGGTATTTATAAATTGGAAAATCAATACTCCAGAAGCGTACAGCGGGAAGGCAATAAAATGGCGATAGAGACCATCACGGAAGTATTTGATGTGGGCGACAGGGCCTGGCGGGGACTTGGCAATATTCCGCAAAGCGGCTACGAAGTCAATGAACGATACAGGAAATACAACGCAAGGTTAAAATTCAATCTCGATCTTCCGGCAGCGGAAGAGAACAAGGACTGTATCAGTGGAGATATCATGAAGGGCTTGAAAAAACCAAGGCAATGTCCCAATTTCGGAACCCGCTGTGTTCCGGAACATCCTTTAGGGGCGCCGATGGTGAGCAGCGAAGGGGCCTGTGCCGCATACTTTCATTATTCGAATTCTTCTATCCAGGAACCGGTTAGCACATTATGATGAGTACAGACAAAATATCGCTTCAGTGTCCCATGCCCAAATTTGATTTTGATGTGATCACCATGGGCCATGGCAGCGGCGGCCTGCTTACCCACAGGCTTTTGCAGTCCGGAGTATTTGACCTGCTCAGCAACAGCCTGCTCAACCAGCAACATGATGGAGCAAGCTTTCACCTGAATGGCAATGTAGCATTCAGTACAGATAGTTATGTGATCTCCCCGGTATTCTTTCCCGGAGGCAATATTGGCGACCTGGCTGTCAATGGCACAGTAAACGACCTGGCCATGTGTGGTGCAAAAGCAGAATATCTTTCACTTGGTTTCATTTTAGAAGAAGGACTAAGGATGGAAGAATTCTGGAAAGTGCTGGTGAGTATTAAACATGCTGCTGCAAAAGCAGATGTGAGGATCGTTACTGGCGATACCAAAGTTGTTGAAAAAGGAAAAGGCGATAAGATCTTCATCAATACTTCAGGCATCGGATATATACATCCAAACGCAGCTATACACCACGGAAACATCCGTGCTGGAGACAGGATCATTGTCAGCGGAAACATCGCCACCCACGGTATGGCCATCATGAGCGTGCGGAAGGGCCTGGAATTCGAAACGGATATTGAAACAGATTCCACCAATCTCAACCATACCGTAATTGCCCTCATTGAAAAATTCGGGAACGATATCAAGTTCCTGCGCGACCCCACACGGGGCGGCGTTGCTTCGGTTCTCAATGAAATTGCAGAGCTGACCCGCCTGGGTTATCACCTTGATCAGAATGCCCTTCCGGTAGATGAACGCGTAGATGCGGCCTGCGAGATGCTGGGACTGGATCCACTGTATGTTGCCAACGAAGGTTTGTTCATGGCCGTGGTCAGTAAAGAGGCAGCTGAACAATTTGTAAGCACACTCAGAAAAGATGCCAACGGCGCCAATGCATGCATCATTGGGGAAGTTTCAGAGCAGTATCCGGGGAAAGTCACCATGAAGAGCCGCATAGGCGGAACGCGAATCGTCAGTTACCTCACAGGGGAGCAATTGCCCAGGATCTGCTAAACTCATCACCAATATTGGTGATATCTTTCGCCAGGCCTGTTTATTCAATACCTTTCTGGCAATCGGTCATGGCATAATATTATTTGCCGGAAGACGACCAACTCATCAATTAATCAAAACAACAAGTATGAAAAAAATCAGTTTGCTGATCTCCATGTCATTTATTCTTTTCGCATGCCAGAATGCAACAAAAGAAGCAGAAAAGCCAGCAGAAGCTGCCGCTACTACAGAAACTAAAGCCACCGTGGAGATGCCTTACAAAGCATCTTACTCTTCCAATTTCACCCAGGATATTTCCGACAAAGATCTTAAAACAGTTCTTGACTCATACAAATATTGGGAAGCTGGAGATTTCACATCATATGCAACTGTAATGGCAGACAGTATAAATTTCATCAATTGGCAAGGTGTTCAAAAAATGTATTCCAATGCCGACCTGATGAAAACATGGAAAACCTTCCGTGACAGTCTAAGTAATGTAAGGATCGATATGGTTGCATGGAACAAGATGAAGTCAGACAAAGGGCATCAGATCATTTCACTCTGGTATACTGAGTATGATACCTACAAAACTGGCAAAGTTGATTCTGCTGATTGGCACGATCTGAACATTGTGGACAGCACCGGAAAGATCAGCTGGTACAACCAGTATCGCAAGCCGAAAAAATAGAAATCTCCTTATAAGATTAAAAGCCTTCCAATGGAAGGCTTTTATTTTTTCTGAACATATTTAATTGAATCCGGAAATCCTTCAGCGTTCACGTTCTGGACCCTTCCTTCACGATCAAAACTCACTTCCAGGAATTTCGCCATTTTAGTATCACCGAACTGTGCCATACTGGGCTGTTTCTCAGAGTTTGACCTTGGGTCTATATTCATTTTTTGGGGATCAAGGGCTGGATTAGCCGGCCTGTAGTCATTCACTTTCTTATAATTCTGTGTCTTATTTGCTCCGTCATTCAGTGTGAATGAATAATCAAATAACAGCGTATAGCCATTTTCAGTATCAGTTCGTTTTGTATAAGTTCCAAGGGATCTGATCACATCTGCATGCGTGGATCCCCTCATGTTTTTAGTCATGTATTCGCTGGCGGAAACGGTCACCTTTTTGTAAGGAGAGCAGGAGAAGATGACCAACAGAAAAAATATCTGCAACAGATTCTTCACCCGGAATGTTTAATAAAAGATAAAACAAATTCCGAAATTTCCAGAACCTGGTAATATATCTTTATCCTTCCCAAAATGAGCTTATGAGAATATTACTTATTGCAATGCTGTTTTTAAGTTTTGCCTGTCATAATAAAACTGCATCTTTTCAATCTCCCGAATGGATCGACCTCACACACAGTTTCGATACCAGTACATTATACTGGCCAAACAACCTGAAAGGATTTGAACACACCACGGATGCAGAAGGAATGACCCCACTTGGATACTATTACTCTTCATATTCGTTAAGCACACCTGAACATGGCGGAACACATCTTGATGCCCCCATTCATTTTGCAGCCGGTAAACTTACTGTTGACCAGCTTCCACTCAGTAGTTTAACTGGTAATGCCGTAGTGATCGATATCTCCAAAAAAGCCCTGGCCAACCGTGACTACCTGCTCAGTGTTGAAGATGTACAGAATTGGGAAAAGAAGAATGGCAAGATACCCGATAACAGCATTGTTCTGGTAAGAACAGGATACGGTGTGTTTTATCCCGACCGCCAAAAATATTTCGGCACCGCAAAGAAAGGCGTTGAAGCTATACCGGAACTGCACTTCCCGGGAATTGCACCTGCTACTGCAGAATGGCTGACAAAGAACCGGAATATCAAAGCCATGGGTCTTGATACACCCAGCCTCGACCGTGGACAATCGAAAGATTTTGCCACCCACCAGGTATTGATGGGAAACAATAAGCCAGGATTTGAAAATCTTGCCAACCTGGATAAACTTCCGGCAATAGGCGTATATGTAGTGGCACTTCCCATGAAAATTGCAGGGGGAAGCGGCGGACCCTTACGTATCATTGCTTCAGTTAAGCAGTAAGTAGGAGTTTTTGTATTTTTAATTCAATGAACACCAGGCAGATCCGGATAGCCATTTCATTGGCCTTTACTTTTTATATGGGATTGGTCTGCTTTAACAATATCACAGATTACGGTTCTAATTTCATTTTTGTGAGTAATGTAGCTGGAATGGAAGATGTGTTCTCCAGGCAACAAACCGGCTGGAGGGCCATACATAACAGCAGGCTTCACCACCTTATGTATATCTCCATCATACTGGTGGAACTCTGTATAGCCATCACGTTCCTAATGGGTTCCGTTAAAATGATCCGCAACTACAGATCATCGGCTGAAACATTCCAGTCGTCGAAAAAACTCACAATTACAGCGCTTGCCTCGGCCATGTTGCTTTTTTTTATTTTCTTTATCTCCATTGCCGGGGAATGGTTCCTGATGTGGCAGTCGGAGCAATGGAACGCTCAAGAGACCGTCTTTTCTCTGTGTACCATTTTTTTGCTGGCCTTGATCTTTATGAATCAGGATGAAAAATAAATTCTTTCATATCCTCAGTTTTACCCTACTTGTTTTTTCATCAGGGCTAATGGCACAATCACCGGTGCCCGTAAAAAAAGAACCTGCCCACAAGATCGTATTCAAAAACAAACTGGTGACCATCATGTATCCCCGGATACTTCCGGGTGAAACCACGCTGTTCCACATACACGAGACGCCATCTGTATTTCTGATCATGAAAGATGCCTATGTATATGATGAGACCTATGGCAAACCTGGCGAAACCTTTATCAGCAGCAGGGGGGAAACCTGGTATTCAGAATTCAAAAACAAGCAGGTTCACAAGATCAGGAATCTGGACAGCGTTGATCACCAGTCCATAATCATCGAGCTCTCCGGGGAGGGTAAGAGCAAATACCCTGATCCCATTGCAGGATTTGGCAAACCGGAATACTTCGAAAGGGTCAGGATCTACCCGCTTAAGCTCAATGCCAACAGCAGTGTTGATTTTCAGATGAATTCAAATCCGGCCGTCATGATCGCATATAAAGGAGAGCTGAAGTTCAGTGAAAAAGGAAAGACTTTAACGTTAAGAGAAGGTGATATCAAATGGATAGACGAATCATCATTGCTCACCTTAATGAATCAAGGCCCAGAAACTATTGAAGGTTATATTTTTGAGATCAGGAAATGATTGCAACACTCAATACACATAGGAAGAAGGTGTGTTTTCCCGTTTTATGATGTGGATGAGTTCCACGAGATGATCAATCACGAAATCAGGACCCTGTTCTTCAAGCTGCTTACGGGTTTGCGCACCTCCCGTTATTCCGATATTGAGGCCACAACCGGCATTCTGGCCTTCTTCGATATCAATAACAGAATCTCCGATTTTAATTACTTCAAGCGGATTGGCCACCCCTGTTTTCTTCATGGCGGCTTCGATCATGTCCGGAAATGGCCTGCTCCTGGCAACATCACTGGCAGTGACCACACCATTGATCAGGTCCGAACGATCCCACCCCAGCTTCTTTAATAAACCATTTGCCGTATTACTGTCGTACCCCGTATTGAGAACGCAGAATATTCCTGCATTTTTAAGATACCGGAACACATCTTCTGCACCTTCAACGGGTGTTACATTCAGATCTTCATAGGCCCTGACTAAATGCTCTTTGAAAGCCCGGTGTATTTTACTGGCCGTTTCCTCATCATTAAGCTTATAAACTTCAAAAAGAATATCCTTAATGGCCTGGAGCTTCTCCTTTCCCGCGCCGTGCTGAAGTACAAGTTCCAGGCTTACATCATAATGAGCTTCCTTCAATGCCTTCTGAATGGTTTTATAAACCACATTGTCTTCATTCACTGTAGTGCCTGCCATATCAAACACAACCATTCTGATCATCTTACATATTTTGGTACACAAATTTATCAGGAGCGTCCCATACCGATTAAAAACAAATTATATCTTTTTGTTAAGTATCAACGATGAAATTATTTGCTTTCCATCAGTGTTAAGGCCTGTTGATCTTTGAAATGTGCTGCTGTTTCTTTTAATTGCGTTTTCAGGTCCTCTATGACCCTCCTGTACTTTGGATCATTGATGAGATTTTTCATCTCCATTTTATCATTTTCCATATCGAATAGTTCCCAGGCCTGGTCAGGATAATAGAAACGGATGAGTTTATATTTTGACGTCCTGATCCCGAAATGCCTGGCTACCCTATGGGGCTGTGGATACTCATAGTAATGGTAGTAGATCACATCTCTCCATGTTTTTACTGAGCCTGGTTTCTCAAGCAAAGGCGCAAAATTACTGCCCTGCATGTCTTCAGGCACTTTAATTCCCGCCATGCTAAGCAGGGATGGTGCATAATCGATGTTAATGATCATCTCGTTGATTGAAGATCCGGGCCTTATGTGCCCTGGATACCTGATCACGAATGGTGTTCTGAAACTCTCTTCATACATGAATCTTTTATCGAACCATCCATGTTCACCCATATAGAAACCCTGGTCTGAAGTATAGATGACTATAGTATTTTCTTTCAATCCCATGGCATCCAGTTCATCCAGTATCCGGCTGATATTCCGGTCCATGCCTTTTGCGGTAGAAAGATAATCACGCATGTAACGCTGGAATTTCCATTTCACCAATGCAATACTGTCGTTCTTCACTTTTTCATATTCTTCACCGGCTTTATCGTAGTATTTTTTATACGCAGCTTTTTCTTCCGGCAACATTCTGCCATACATGCCGGGTTTACTGTAGTCGACACCGATTTTCAGATCATCATATAACCGCATCGTTTTATCAATGGTCATATCCTGTTTCTGTGCTGCGATCCTGCCTTCATACCTGTCAAATAAATTCCGTGGCAACGGAAAATCTTCATCATCAAATGCTCCCAGGTCACGTACATCGGGAAGCCATTCCCTGTGCGTTGCTTTTTCCCCTACAACCAGGAAAAAGGGCTTTGAGGTATCTCGTTTCTTCAGCCAGTCCAGAGAAAAATCACTGATCAGGTTACTCACATAACCTGTATACCTGGTGGTATCGTTATTCATATTAATGAAGTCAGGCTGAAAATAATGCCCCTGGTCAGGAAGTATCCTCCAGAAATCAAATCCCTGCGGGAGTGTTTGCAGATGCCATTTCCCTATCCATGCGGTCTGGTACCCGTTCTGGCCGAGGATCTTCTGAAGCTGCTGCTGACTGCCATCGAATCTCCGTCCAGGCGAGTTGTCAATGAGTCCATTCATATGTCCATACTTCCCCGTCAGGAATACGGCCCTGCTTGGTGCACACAATGAGTTTGTTACAAAGGAGTTACGAAATATTGCGCCCTCTTTGGCGATACGGTCTATCCCGGGTGTTTGCATCAGCCTGCTTCCATAGGCGCTGATCGTTTGCTGGGTATGATCATCAGAAAAGATCACCAGGATATTTGGCTTCCTGGTCTGGGCAATCAACTGGGAAACTGACAGGCAGAGAATGAAGATCCATTTCATGCCAACTAATGTAATTAAATCAGGGGAAAATCAGCTGAAAAGCATGATCAGCAACTGGGCCGCAACAATTCTGAGTATCATGGTCAGGGGATAAACAGTTGCGTAAGTTTCCGACGGAACATCACTCCCGGCGGCTTTTATTGCAAATGCGAGCGCCGGAGGGTCAGTAGATGCGCCGGCAAGTAAACCACATATTTCGAAATAGGTCTTACGAAAATATCTATGAGCTGCCCATCCCACAATTATTAATGGAAGCATAGTGATCACAATACCCATTACTATCCACATCCAACCCGAACCATCAGCAAATGCGTTAGCCAGGTTATGGCCGCTGCTCAGACCCACACTGGCAAGGAACAAAGTGATGCCAAGCTCTCTTACTATCAGATTTGCGCTTCTTGTGGTGTAATTGTTAAGATAAAGCATACCTCCAAAACGACTGAGCAACAGTGCCACTATCAGGGGACCTCCGGCCAGACCGATCTTGACCGGCACCGGCATATTGGGGAAATAGATCGGGATACTTCCCAGCACCACTCCCAACACAATACCCATGAAAATAGGAGCAAGGTCAGGCATTTCCAGTTTCTTCAGTGAATTTCCTAGCGCATCGGTAACCTCTTTCACACCTTCTTCGGTACCCACTGCTTTAACAATATCACCCAACTGCAGGTATATGTTCCCGTGAGGAACCAGTTCAACACCCGCACGATTCAGCCGTGTGAGGGTGAACTCATGTTGATGCAATTCAGGAATATCCCCCAGCCTTCTGTGGGTCACTTCAGCATTTGTCACTACGATCTCCCGGGAGATCAGGGGACTGTCCGGGATCTTTTTCAGATTCATATCACTGATCCCGCCAACCAGTAACTTGAGCTCTTTATTGACGATATTCCTTGGAGCCACCACCAGCAACACATCCCCATCGGCAAATGTAGTGTCTGGTGTGGGCGTGATGATCTCACCTTTGTGATACATTCTTGAAACAACAATGGGTTCTTTTATGAGCCCGAACAGAGAGCGGAGAGGCTGATCGATCAGTTGTTTGTTTTCCACCTTCAGGTGCACGGAGATGGGTTTAGAGGAAGTGAAAACACTCAGCTTCCTGTGCAACTCCCTTTGTTCCTCCACCTTCACACCAAAGAGCTTTTGCAGTATCACCAACGATAGAATGATACCTATAACACCAAATGGATAGGTTACCGCATATGCCAGGGTCACCAGGGAAGGGTCAATATTGTTGAGATGGAGGTCATTGATCGCTGCCTGTGCTGCCGCAAGACCCGGAGTGTTGGTGACCGAACCACTCATAACACCGGTCATTACAGCGATCTGGTTACCGGATAAAAGATAGAAACTGACCGTTATGACCACACCGAGCAGGACTACAGCGGCCGCCAGAACATTGCTGGCCAGTGCATTTTTTTTCAGTGATGCAAAAAAACCCGGCGCAACCTGCAGCCCTATCGAATACACGAATAGTATCAGACCAAAATCACGAAGAAAATACATAAGCGCCTTGTCAACAGTTACACCGAAATATGAAACTGCCAGTCCTGCAAAAAGGATCCAGGTGACGCCCAGGGAGATCCCTTTTATCCGGACTTTGCCCAGTGTTATACCAATGGCTATGAGTAAGCCATAGATAATAACCGTTTGGGCAATACCGTGCTGCCTGAGTAACTCAATGAACCAGTTCATACCATTGGATTAAGTCTAAAGTTCAGGCTGCAGACCCCAGTGCTCAGGAGAACGCCATAGTGACGAGAGTAATAGTTCCTTCATCAGGAAGAACTCCTTTGGCAACTTATCGTACATTCTTTCAAAAAGTTCTTCATGGCTGAGCAGTTCATTTTTCCAGCTTTCCCGGTCAACATCCATCAGCCTGGTGAACTTTTCCTTGTCAAATTCTTCAAGGCCTTTCCAGTCCATATCTTCATACCTCGGCATCCAGCCTATCGGACTTTCTACAGCACTAACGTTACCGCGTATGCGCTGAACTATCCATTTAAGCACCCTGATATTCTGTCCAAAACCGGGCCACATGAATTTCCCATTCTCATCTTTCCGGAACCAGTTCACACTGAATACACGGGGTGCATTGGGAAGGTCCCTGCCGAACTGTAGCCAGTGATTCACATAGTCACCAATATGGTATCCCATAAAGGGCAGCATAGCCAATGGATCTCTCCTCACTTTACCAATTTCACCAAATGCCGCCGCAGTCATCTCACTGCCCATGGTTGTTGCAGTATATACCCCGAAGTTCCAGTTGAACGACTGGTATACCAGCGGAACGCCAGTACTGCGCCGGCCTCCGAAAATAAATGCTGAGATAGGAACGCCATTGGGATCATCCCATTTGTCATCTATTGCAGGATTCTGAATGGCAGGGGCTGTGAACCTTGAGTTTGGATGTGCTGCAGGTTTTCCGCCAGCCGGATCCCAGGGCTTGCCATGCCAGTCTGTAAGTCCTGCCGGCGGCTCTTTAGTAAGCCCTTCCCACCATACATCTTTATCCGGAGTGATAGCTACATTCGTAAATATCGTATTGGCTTTGATACTTTCCATGGCATTCGGGTTGGTCTCATAATTGGTACCGGGAGCCACACCGAAATATCCTGCCTCAGGGTTGATTGCATAAAGCTGTCCATCGCGTGTTTTATGGATCCATGCAATATCATCACCTACTGTTGTCACTTTCCAGCCATCAAATTCTTTTGGAGGGATCATCATGGCAAAATTTGTTTTACCGCATGCACTTGGGAAGGCAGCTCCTACATAGGTTTTCTCACCATCGGGCGACTGAACACCCATAAGCAGCATATGTTCTGCCAGCCAACCTTCTTCCCTGCCCATGACAGACGCGATACGAAGCGCGAAGCATTTCTTACCCATTAATGCATTGCCACCATATCCACTGCCGTAAGAGATGATGAGTTTTTCTTCAGGAAAATGAGAGATGTATTTTACATCAGGATTACATGGCCAGCTGACATCCCTTTGACCGGATTCCAACGGAGCACCAACTGAGTGCAGACATTTTACGTAACTCTCTTTCTTAATATGGGGCAGCACATCTTCCCCCATCCGGGTCATGATGCGCATATTCACAACCACATATTCAGAGTCAGTAAGTTGTACCCCGTATCTTGAAAATGGCGAACCGAGCGGCCCCATACAAAACGGGATCACATACAGCGTACGGCCTTTCATGGAACCTTCCAGGAGCCCGTAAAGTGTTGTTTTCATCAATTCAGGAGACATCCAGTTATTGGTGGGGCCGGCATCTTCCCTTCTTCTGCTGCAGATATAGGTTTTGTCTTCCACCCTGGCCACATCTGAAGGATCACTGAAACAGGCGTAGCTGTTGGGTCTTTTTTCGGGGTTAAGTTCAATGAATGTCCCTTTCCTTACCAGCATTTTACAAAGCCCGTCATATTCTTCTTTGGTGCCATCGCACCAGTGGATCTTATCGGGCTGGCAGATCGCTGCTATTCCCTTCACCCAGTTTTGCAATTCTGATTTTGCAGGTGCGGTCTCAAAAACTGAAAAATTCGTTTGCGTGATCATGTCTAAGTCAATTGTTGCATTAAAAATAAGGCTGAATCAATAAAGCAGTCACTCGTTAAGATCGTTATGTAAAGATTACATATTGGCCCATCCTCCATCATGCTCAAGGTCATGCTATTGAATGACTTAAGTAAGCAGCAGTTGAGGTTACCTTATTTTAACGATCTCATATAAAAGAAAACACAGATTTACCAACACATTATGCATTCGAAAAAAACCTCCATATAATTAACTGAAAACTATCTTTTTATAGACCCTTTTAGCTAAATACATTCGTAATATAATTAATATGTTCTATGGCAAATCTGCCCATTTACTTAAAAATAAATTAAAATCAATCGTTGTAAACTGTTGATTTATAATTATTTACTGGATAAATAAATTTTTCTGCCTGGAAATTACCATTTGAAAGGTTTACGCTATAAATTAACTCCCCCTTAACTACCTGAATAAGTAGCTGGGAAACAGCAGTTTCCGCTCCCTCCCGAAAAACTTCCAATCTCAACACCATCATTCTCCGAAAAACCGGTACTCAGTTTTGCCTTGGATCCTGACCTCTGTCCACAAATGGAACCAGGTTGCCGGGTAAAATCTTGATCAGCCCCAGGGAAGCTAATTCACTTACCAAAACCACATGTATGAGAACTTTTACCCAGTTCCAGTCACCCTATTCCCATGCACTAAAGAGACTGCCAGTAATTCTGTCGTATATACTGGTCTCCCTTGCGGGAATCCTGAATCCTGCAGAAACCAAAGCCCAGACCTGTGCGCCCGGTTCTTTTGTAGTGTCAGATTTCGAGACGGGATTTTTCACCCGCGACAATCAGCAGTGGACCTACCTTCTATTCTTCCTTAAGAATAATAACCAGAATGGTATCAGTCACCTGGACTTTCCGTTGCCAACTTCGGGAGGATGTTTTCCAGGATCAACCTATTTCAATACCGATGAAACCCAATGGGCCAGGGGAATCTATTCTGCCACAAAACCAACAAGCCCAATCACAAATTCCCTGGAAATGAAATGGGGCACAGACGCAAGTGCCTGCCCGGCAACCGGCAGTCAGCAAGTGCTCAAAATAAACGCTAACGAGATCGATAAAGAGAATGGCATGTGGGTGAGAATGGAGCTGAAGGGTGTTTGGACCTTTGATGAAAACGCAACTATATTTTTTAAATACGGCAACAACTGCTGTGTCGGATCTTTAAATAATTCCGGCGCCGGAAGTGGCATATTCGGTTGTTATTTTGATTGCGCACTTGAGGTTTCAGCGACTTATAATAATATTCTGTGCTTCGGTGGCACCACTTCAGTTACTGCAGTGGTAACCGGGGCTGCAGCAAGTCCCACAGTTCAATACAAATTGGACAACGGGGCGGCTCAAACCAGTCCTACTTTTACAGGTGTTGGCCCCGGAGAACATACTATCAATGTCAAACAGGGTCCTTGTGAAGCGAATGTTACATTTACCGTAACCCAACCTGCTTCAGCTGTTGATCTTACACTCACACCTTCCCCCGTGCTTTGTTTTGGTGCACAAACAGGAACCATCACTGCAACCGGATCAGGTGGCGTTGAACCTTATGAGTTCAAACTCGAAGGCGGCGTTTATTCTTCCAACAATGTGTTTGAAAACC
>JAHEFC010000330.1 GCA_024640385.1 Sphingobacteriales bacterium | reverse complement strand
CTCCCAGGCCTCCGGGTCTGTTACTGGAGAAATAAAGTGTAACGCCATCCGAAGCCAGGAAGGGAGTCATCTCATCATATTCCGGGAGATTGATCTTCTTGCCCAGGCTTTTCGGTTCTGTCCAGGAACCATCGCTCTCCAGGAAAGAAACATAGATCTCATTATGATAACTTCCTTTTTCCGGGGCCATGTAAAATAACAATGTCCGGCCATCACTGGCCATGGTGGCACCCGATACCATGCCTTTGTCATATTTATAATAGTTTTTGATCACCAGCATATCGGGCTCACTCCATACGCCATCTTTCAGCTGCCTGGTCATACTCACACCCTTGCCTACATAGGCGCCCTGTTGAAAAGCTCCGCGTAACAGGATCTTGTTATTATCCGGCGAGATCCAATACACTGCGTTGTAATGAATGGTATTCAATGGAGATTCCAGGTGAATGGCTTCGCTCCAGTTGCCCGCTGTGTCTCTTTCGGAATACCAGATATCCTGCGAGTTCCTCACCGAATTGTATTTGGTATTGGCAGGATGGTTTTCGCAAATAAAGAACAGTCTTTTCCCATCGGCAGAAATGGTTGGCCTGAGTTCAGGAAGCGTACTGTTGATATTAAGTCCCAGGTTTTCAACCTTGATCACAGTTTCAGCCGTGATCACATTTTCTGTTTGGGGTTTCAATGGTGCTGACGAATCGGCTGATGGGGTTGCCATTGATTCGGTCAGCATGAGTAAAGATGCTGTAAATAAGTAGAGTTTATTCACTGTACGGATTTGACTATATAACGTCAGTAAGGGCGAATAATTTTGAAAAAAAAGACTATCGGCTGAATCTTTCTTTGAATTTCAGAAAAGGTTTTTCTATCAGGCTGTAACTCAATGCAGATGCGATAAAAATGAAGAGGAGGTTGAAAGGAAGCAGGTTGATCTTACCCAGATCAAGGTTAGAAGTGAAGATCTGTTGCCAGAGATAAATGCTGTACGAAATAGTACCGATGAAAATCATTGGTTTTGAATTAAGTAGCTTATGCCAAATGGTGTTCTTTTGTTCAATGCTGATGACCAGTAAAATGGCAATCGCCAGATTATCAGGGAGTGACCATCCGGAAGCTCCAAGCAGTGTTTTTATTGTCTGGTCCGAATCTTCCAGCTGCAGGAAAATATTGCTTAGGATCAAAAGGCTCACAACAACGCCAATAGCAGCATAACGGTTTATTTTAACCGCGACAGCACGATCATAATTCAATGCCAGCAGGCAGCCAATAGCAATGGCATCGCCTCTCATGAAAATATTGAAGGCAAATGTGTTGAATGTTCCAGTGTTGATCAATCTTGCCAGGGGTACTAAAATCAGGATGACCAGGACCAATAGGCAATTGAGCAGCTTTTTATTTTTCCTGTAAAGCGCTGTAAATGCCAGGGGATAAAAAATATAAAAGATCTCTTCTGCCGATATGGTCCATAAATGACCAGTAATGCCGCCTGGATTGTGAAACTGTTTCAGCAGAGTAAGCGAAAAGATCCAATCCGTTCTGTCAATAAAGATCAGTCCGGAAATTTGTAGAATGAAGTAAATCAGCAACAGGAAATAATAAGCCGGAAATATTCTTAACACTCTTCGGGTGTAAAATTTTGCCAGACTGATGTCGCCGTTTCTGTCCATCTCTTTTTTTAATAGGATGGTGATAATGAAACCTGAGATCACGAAGAATATATTCACGCCCAGGTGGCCATTTAATATAGGTTTCATCCATGCAGGATAGCTCACCTGGTCCCGGGAATTTTCGAGATGGTAGGCGACCACAAGCAACACACTGATCGCTCTCAGACCGTATAATGAGGGGATGATATTTTTTACCGGCATTTTTAAGACGGGGCTAAAATAAGTAAATGCAAATGCATCTTTCATTTAACTTGTAATAAGTTCTTTAATACCCAACAACATGAAGCAGATACTAGTCATCCTTTTCGTGGCTGTTGGCCAGCTGGCCACAGCACAGTCCAGGTTCAACGGGCTCGACATGAATATGTCTAATTTGTCCCGGTTGTCCGATGCTAAGACAAGATCGATCAGTCCGGAAAATTATACGGGGGCCAAGGGAAAAGGGGGTATGGCCGATCCGAAGCTGGACAGTGCTAAAAGAAATGTGGCCAATGCCTGGTGGTCTTCTTCTGATCTCGGTAAAGGCTGGAAGGTCAATCCCTTCATTGTTGTGGAAGCGGGTGAAACATTTACTATTGGTGAGATCGAGGGTCCGGGTGCCATCCAGCATATCTGGATGACGCCGACGGGTAACTGGCGCTTTTCGATCCTTCGTTTTTATTGGGATGATGAAACCACGCCTTCGATCGAAGTTCCCCTGGGAGATTTCTATGGCATGGCCTACAACGAATATGCCCATCTGAATTCAATGGCAGTGACGGTGAATCCGGGTTCGGCTTTCAATTCCTATTGGAAAATGCCTTTCAGGAAGAAGGCCAGGATCACCATCACTAATATCAACACTGAGGCCATGCGATTGTATTACCAGATCGACTATACACTTACCGAGGTGGGTGAAGATGAAGGCTATTTGCATGCCCAGTTCCGTCGCTCCAATCCTACGAAAGGAGCCCTCCACACCCTGGTAGATGGGATCAAGGGCAAAGGACAGTATGTGGGTACCTACCTGGCCTGGAACGTAAATAACAATGGCTGGTGGGGAGAAGGGGAGATCAAATTCTTTATGGATGGTGATACGGAATTCCCAACCATCAATGGAACCGGTACAGAAGACTATTTCTGCGGTTCCTACAATTTTGAAAACCAAAAGACCAAACAGTACCAGGAATTTTCAACGGCTTATGCAGGACTGCACCAGGTAATCAGGCCAAATGGGCTATACCAGTCCCAGCAATCATTTGGCATGTACCGCTGGCATATTCTGGATCCCATAAGATTCGAAAAAGACCTGAAAGTCACCATCCAGGACCTGGGATGGAGGCATAACGGGAAGTATTATGCGCAACAGTCTGATATATCGTCTGTGGTATTCTGGTACCAGCGCGAGCCGCATGCGGCATTTCCGAAGCTGCCGGGTAAGGCGGATCTGGAGATGATACGTTGAAGAAAGGCGAGAGGAGGGAGGAGAGAGGCGGGAGGCGGGAGGAGTATTCCGGCATTTTTTGCAACTAAGCTTTCGAAACCCAACGGGTGTTGCATTTCTTGCGGAAATCCAGGTGGGAGCAACCGAAATCAATAATAGTCTGGCCTGTTTTATATGTAGGTTTAATGAGCATTAAAACTACCAGCCATGACACCATTCAAATTCTGGATATTCTCGATATGTCTTTTTGCGATGGCTTGCAAGAAAGAGGCAGGTCCAAACGCGGGTAATGTGATATTAGACGACACTACTCATCTTGGAACCAAAATAAATATTGGAGTTGGCTATAGTAAAGATTTTTTTTGGGGTAGAAATTCTGACGAAATATTTGTCAACGTATATACCCCGTTTAGTGGTTTGGTGACAATTTATCAAGTAGATCTTTTGACAATGAAATCTTCCCGGGTGGATTTGGCAGAAGGGATTGTAAAGGGAAGAAATTTCGATAATTCGTCAATGTTAATGGTTGGTAGAATTAATAATGTATCTGGATATTATCTGTATCATTTCAATACCGGCATATATTCTTTGTTGTTTAAGGTTGAGACCTCATATGGAGGACTCGCTGTATCGGGCAATGCGTTGTTTTATAGTGCCTATTATCGGCCTGGCGAGCTGGCTCCCTGCCCCTTGGATCCTGCTTCTTGTGCCGATTGGTCACCCTCTGTAAGTGACTTTCACTTTATAGATATAAACTCAAAAAAGATCGTACCGCTGCCAAAAAAAACAGTTCTCTCTTTCTCAAAAACTGGTAAAAAAACAGTATTGGTGCGTTCTCCCGATACCACATATATTACTTATGATTCCGCATATATTTTTGATAATGATAAGGGAATGCTAGTAGACTCTTTGAAAATCAATCCTGTGGGCGGGTGGTTTAGACAGCATGGCACGATTTATTTTGATGATGAAACTGGCGTAGTAAAGGAATATGTGGTGGACAATGGAGATGTTGCCATAATCAATGCAAAAACTGGAGATATCATTCAAAAGTTTAGGCCTTCGGTCTTTATTATAAATGAATTAGGCTTTGTATGGTCTAACGATGGGACAAAGCTTTTTTACGACGGGTATAAAAATTCGTCATTTTCAACTTCGGAGATAGGTATTTATGATCTGATCTCTAAAAAGGAGACCGTGTTTGAGATAGGCAAAATTATCTATAGAATAATTCCATCCCTCGATAATAAGAAGATCTTATACCAGCTGGATACCGATTGGTATATTAAAAAAGTGCAGTAGCCTCTTCTTTTTATGTATTAAATCAATTTGCAGGAATCCATTTTGCCACCGCATCCAATGTCATGTCCATGTCGCCCTGGCTGATCGTATGACTGATGAACCAGGTTTCAAATGCAGAAGGAGGTAAGTAGATACCGTTGTCCAGCATATGATGGAAGAGTTTATTGAAGATGTCGTTACGAGCCGCGGATGCTGATGCAAAATCGATCACCGGTTTTTCCGAGAAGTGGATAGAGATCATACTTCCGAGCTGGTTGATCACGTAAGGGATGCCCTTCTTATCAAGTATCGGTTTCAATTCATTCTTCAGGTATTCTCCTTTTTGATCCAGATCGGTATACACTTCGGGATGAGATTTCAGATACGATAATAAGGTATAGCCCGCAGCCATGGCCAGTGGGTTACCACTCAATGTACCCGCCTGGTAAACTTTTCCCAAAGGCGCAATATGCTGCATGATCTCTTTCTTACCTCCGAAGGCACCAACAGGCATGCCACCTCCGATCACTTTACCATAA
>JAHEFC010000329.1:2333-4909 GCA_024640385.1 Sphingobacteriales bacterium | reverse complement strand
CGAAGTTTGAGAAAAATGGATATTATTTCAACGATATCATCAGGCCTTTAATATGGGGGAATGATAATATTAGAACACATTATAAGCAGAACATTTTTGTCGCTTCGAGCAGGCCGATTCTCAGGAATGTTGAAGAGACCCCTATAATTGATCTCCTGCATCCGGATATGTTGCAGGCCAAGATGACAGAGGTAATGAATGGTGAATTTGGTGTTAGATTTGCGGCAAATTCACTTAAAAACAGTCTTACTCTGGCCTTAAAGAACAGATTTAAAAAACTCAACGCTTAGGCAGCCGTCAGGCATCTGTACGCACATGTCCTTTGCAGGTCGATCCTACTTGTTCTTTACATTAAATTTCTTGCGGTATTTTCTGATCAGCATTTCAGGAAGCCTGAAATTGTATTTTTTGATGAGTTCCCAGTGATAGCGCTGAAAGGCCTTTATTCCGTTTCCTGTAAAAGGCAGGTAATCGTAATGATTCATCCAATGGAGGATACCATTGTACAGTGCTTTCATTTCGTTGTCAGATGAAATAAGGGCCTTTTGCCTGTTGAGGACGTTTAGAACAGAATTAAGCATCATTGCATGATTATTGGACATGTTGTTTGAGTGGCGCCTATAGACTGAGATGGGAATGGGGTTATGCAGTACTTTATTTGCTTTTGAGATCTTAAGATATTGGTCATAGTCCTCGCAACCAATGATTTCCCTGGAAGTGTCAAAGGGATATTGGTCCAGAAGGCTTTTTCGGTAGATTACGGCTGAAGGATTGCCTATATAATTCCCTTCAAGGAAATGCCTGTAATGATCTTTTTCAATATAATCTATGCAATACCTGAATTCATGCCCGTCTTCGTAGCGGATGATGTGACATCCCGAAATAAATCCAATATCATCATGTTTGTTAATTACTTCGAGATTTGTGATCAGTCCTTCGGGCAGGTACCAGTCATCGGCGTCCAAAAAGCTGACAAAATCTCCTTTTGCTTTTGTAATTCCAAGGTTTCTTGCTGCAGCCAGGCCTTTGTTCTCCTGGTAATAATATTGAACGTTTTTGTGTTGAAGCCCAATCTCCCGGGTAATGTCAGTTGACCCGTCGTCGATCAGGATGATCTCGAGATTACTATACTCTAGGGCATAAGCACTACGGATGGCATCCCCCAAGAAATGCCCCTGGTTGAAACAGGGGATTATGACAGACAGCATCGGGTTAAAAATCGGCATAAAATCTTTTCATCAGGAATACCTCCTCCACAAATGAGCAGTAAAAGTATCAAAGTTCTGGCAATCTCATTAGGCCTCTCCTTTAATCCACATCTTCGATGATCTGCGGCAAGTTGACAGTGGAAAATTAGGGTGTTTTGGAACAGCTTCAAAGGGCCCCGTTTCAAGCTTGTTAACCAATATATGCCGTATATTTGGCGCATAGAATTAACCCATTAATCGAGTGTCCCCCTTCATTAATTTGATGTTCTGACATCTAAATTGTTAATAAGCAGTCACTTATGATTAATGGTTTATTTATATATACTCGAGGGTTACTCTGTTGCAAATTATCTATTGTGACTGAGGTGGCGAAGCCATAAATAAATGCGAATGAATGACAACCGAAAAGAAATGGTATGCCCTGTATACCAAACCAAGATGGGAGAAGAAGGTATATCGGCTGTTAACGGAACGTGGCGTTGAAGCATACTGTCCGCTTAATAAGGTGAAGAAGAAATGGAGCGACAGGATCAAACTTGTCGAAGAGCCTCTATTCAAGAGTTATGTCTTCGTGCATACGGAGGAGGAAGCTCAGTCCCGGATAAGGCAGGTAGATGGCGTTCTTAATTTTGTCTATTGGAACGGCAAGCCGGCTATCATAAAAGAAAAAGAGATTGATGATATCCGTCGTTTTATGAACGAATACGATGACGTGCAGCTACAGGCACTGGATTTGCAACCACAGGCGAAAGTGCTGATCCGGGCCGGCGTGCTGATGGATAAGGAAGCTATTGTACAACGTGTGCTGCACCGGACGGTAGAAGTGGTCATAGAAAGCTTAGGGTATAAACTGGTGGCGATGGTTAACAAATCAAACCTTGATCCTGTTTCATGAATAATTTTACTGTCCTAAAAGACCCAGCCCGGCAAATTGGCAAATCAAGCATGATTGGGCTGCCTGTTTTTTTAGTTTTACTCTCCATTGCGCTGGGATTTTCTTCCTGCTTTTCTTCCAAACCAGTCCCTTATTTCGAGGGAGGTCTGGATACCACACAATTGCAGAATGTCAAGATACCCGATCAGACGATCCAAAAAGGGGATATACTCAATATTGTGATTTACAGTGATAATGCTGAAGCTACAGCCATCTTTAACCAGGCGGCTGGCGCAGGCGCCGCACCTTCAGTACAAGGCAGCAAAGGCAATGCGACAACAGTGCCGTCCGGTACCAGCGGATACCTGGTTGACAATAATGGCAATATCCGCCTGCATGCGATAGGTGTGTTGCACGTGGAAGAACTAACCCGACAGCAGTTGGAGGAGTTGATCACCCAAAAGCTGGTTCAAATGGGGGTATTGACCAATCCA
>JAHEFC010000329.1:0-2323 GCA_024640385.1 Sphingobacteriales bacterium | reverse complement strand
ATACTGTGTAATCCGGTTCAATAACTTCAAGATCACTGTATTGGGAGAAGTAGCTGCCCCCGGCGTTTTCACCATTCCCACCGAAAAAGCCAGCGTACTCGAAGCACTAGGTTTGGCAGGCGACATCACGATGTATGGCCGTAAAGATGTGGTGATGTTGATCCGGGAGAACCAGGGAAAAAGGACTTTTTATAATCTTAATTTGACTGATCCTGCCATCTTCTCATCCCCTAATTTTTACCTGCGGCAGAATGACGTACTGATAGTACAGGCTGATAAGCGCAAAAGCACACCAGCCGACCAGCAAACTATGATGTATACAACCCTGGCGTTTACAGCCGTATCTACCATAGCCATTTTAATCACTTTATTCCGATAACGGGCATTCCATGAACCAAGAGAAATTAAACGGGGAAGTTAATCCAGGCGAAAGGAAACATAGCATTTCCCCCAGGGAGCTCGTTTTTAAATACCTGCCTTTCCTTCCCTGGGTTTTAGCGTCCATCCTGCTTTGCCTGACCCTGGCATGGGTCAAGCTCCGTTATTCCCCTAATGTGTATAGCGTCTACGGCACTATTATGATTGCAGATCAGAGCGCCGACGCCATGGGTTCGGAAAAGCTGGATGATCTCCTTTCCGTTGATATCAGGCGGAGCCTGAATGATGAAATTCAAGTGATCCGTTCCCGCAATATGGCAAAAAGGGTGGTACATGCTCTGGGACACCAGTTACAGTATTATAGCCAGGGTAACGTCAGGTCCTCGATCATTTATACACCGGAAAGCCCCATACGCCTACAGATCCTCAGTATAAAAGATACGACCAGTGCGTTTACTTTACCGGTTATTATTGAGTCAGACCGGGAATTCAGGATGGAGCAGAAAGGGCCACTTTTGTTATTTGGGCAACCTTTCGAAGTAAGTGCGGGCAAATTCATTATCCAAAAAACAGGGGTTGATCATCGCTCGTTCAGCAGTAACCAGTTTTTCATCAATTATAAACCAGTGGAAGAGCGTGCGATAGAATATGTCTCCCGTCTTTCAGCCAGCCAATCGGGAGAGTCTGAGAACATCATGATGGTTTCTTTTATGACTGAAAATAACAAGGTGGGTATTGAAGTAGTTGATCAGTGGATGAAGGAATACCAGCAGGCAGGCCTCGAGGAGAAGAAGCAGATCGCTAAAAATGCTCTCCGTTTTATAGACAACCAGATGGACACCATCAGGCAGGACCTGGGCGGCGTCGAGAAAAACCTCCAGGGCTTTCGTGAAAAAAATAAAATATATGCACCTGAGCAGCAATCTGCAGATTATTTCAATAACATCTCGACATTAGATAACCAGATCACGGCCAAGAGCCTGCAGCTCGAAAATGTAAATTTCTTAATACGATATATCGGTGATAACAGCAATCCTTACAGGCAGGTGGCCTCTATGTTGAATGTGGATGAGCCCTCACTGGCCATGCAGATCAATAATTTCAATAACCTCCAGGTGCAGCGGGAAACATTGCTCAAAACAACCACTGCATCTAATCCCATGGTTAAGAACCTGGAATCATCCATTGAAAAACTACGGAACGATATTGTTCAAAACCTGAAAAATGTAAGACAGTCCTATCAGAGCCAGATCGCCAGTTTGCAGGCGAAGAGTTCCGAGACTGGCCGGGAGGTCAGTAAAATTCCCCTAAAGGAAAAACAATTATTAGACATCACCCGCCGTCAGAAAATATTGGAAGAATTATTTTCTTTCCTGTTGCAAAAGAAACTGGAAACCTCCATTAGTTCCGCATCCACCATTTCCAATGTGCGGGTGATCGAGTCAGCCATTGCCACCAAGGAGCCGGTAATGCCGAACAAAAAAGGTACTTATATATTGGCTTTCTTTCTTGGCCTGGGCATTCCGGCCGGGGTCATCTTCCTAATAGAGTTTTTAAACGATAAAGTCAAGAGCAGGGCAGATATTGAGCGCGCAACGCAAGCGCCTGTTGTAGGTGAAGTAAGCCATGCTGAGGAAAAACAAACCCTGGTAGTTAGCCGTACCAGCCGTCGTTTTATTGCAGAACAGTTCCGCATTATCAGGACCAACCTTGAATATATATTGCCTAAAACCGGCAGCCAGGTGATAGTTGTGACCTCTTCGTCGAGCGGCGAGGGTAAATCTTTTATGAGCTCGAATATGGGCGCCGTTAAAGCTTTGACCGGTAAGCGTACGGTGATCATGGAATTCGATATCCGAAAGCCGAAAGTGGCAAGTTCTCTAGGTGTTAAACATAAGGTGGGCATAAGTAATTACATTATCGGAAAGTCCAATTTTGAAGAGAT
>JAHEFC010000328.1 GCA_024640385.1 Sphingobacteriales bacterium | reverse complement strand
GGCATCTACCGGGATCTTATAACCCTTATCGGCCAGTCCGGGCTGGGAAAGCGCAATGGCCACCACACCAGGCAGCACCACGATCAGGGGCATCAGCATTTTTGGAAACGCAGCGAGTATGGGTGTCCGTTGGGCGGCGTTCATGTTCTTGGCGATCATTGCCCTTTGTACTACCAGGAAATCAGTGCACCAGTATCCAAAACTCATCACAAAGCCAAGACCGAAAATCAGCGACATGAAATGAATACCCATGGGGTTTGTATCAGCACTGCCCATATATTTCCAGGCATGGGTGAGCTGGGGTTGAAGATTGGCTTTGACATTCTCCCATCCACCGGCATCCTGCAAGGCAACGATCACCAGGGGTGAAAGCCCGAGAACGATCAGGAAGAACTGCAGCACTTCATTATAGACGGCGCTGGTAAGTCCGCCCACAAAAGTGTATACCAGCACGATGCCGGCTGCCACCCAGATGGAAACGTCGAAATCCCATTGCAGCACCACCTCAAACAATTTAGCCAGGGCAAAAAGCGAGATGCCAGAAGAGAAAACGGTCATCACTGCAAAAGTGACGGCATTCAGGGCCCGGGTTTTCTCATCAAAACGGAGGAAGAGGTATTCGGGAACACTTCGTGCATGGCTGCCGTAATAGAATGGCATCATGAACACACCCAGGAATACCATGGCGAAAATGGCGCCCACCCAGTAAAAATGGACGGTCATGATCCCGTATTTGGCCCCGGAAGCCACCATGCCCAGCACCTCCTGGGCACCCAGGTTGGCGGAGATAAACGCCAGGCTGGTGATCCATAAAGGGATGGTTTTGCTGGAGTTAAGAAAATCGTTCGAGCTCTTGATCCTCTTCTTAATGATGAACCCTACGCCTACAACAAAGGCGAAATAAAGCAGGATCACCAGGTAATCGGCCAAATGTAATTTCATCAGCGGTTGAGTTGGGAATTGAATATAAGAAACTTTCCAAGTAAACTTCCTACCTCCAAGGTCCCTACCTCCAAGGTCCCTACCTCCAAGGTCCCTACCTTGGAGGTAGGGACCTTGGAGGTAGGAAGAAAGTTTTCTATATTTATAGGATCAAAAATTGCCCAACTTAAAAGCGAATCATGTCTGACAACAAATTTTCACCGCAAGAGACCAACCCATTGCCCAGCCTCGACCTCTGGGAAGATGATCTCCTGGAAAGATATCCTGATCCGGAAGCCATCGCTACCGCGAAAAAAACAGAAGAATATCGCAACTACGATGACCCCGTCAGAGATACGGTGAGGGAATTCTATCGCCTCAATCATACTTATCAAACCTATGCGTTTGTAAAACAGAAGCAGAAAGAATACCTGTCGTTCGATAAAAAAGAAATGCCGGTTTGGGATGCTTTCCAGTTCCTGAATCAACTCGTAGATGATTCTGATCCCGATACCGATCTGGATCAGTTCCAACACCTGCTCCAAACTTCAGAAGCCATTCGCAGGGATGGACATCCGGATTGGATGGTGATGGTTGGGCTGATGCACGATATGGGGAAAGTACTTTGCCTGTTCGGCGAACCCCAGTGGGCCGTGGTGGGCGACACCTTCCCGGTTGGTTGTGCGTACTCAGACAAGATCATCTATCCGGAATATTTCGTGAATAACCCGGACTATAATGATCCGCGTTACAATACCAAATACGGTGTATACGAACCCAATTGTGGTTTAAGGAAAGTGGACATGAGCTGGGGTCATGATGAATATGTGTACCAGATGATGAAAGACAGTCTTCCCGAGCCTGGTCTCTATATGCTCAGGTACCACTCTTTCTATGCCTGGCACCGCGAAGGCGCTTACGATCACCTGCTCGACGATCACGATCGTGAGATGCTGAAATGGGTGAAGCTCTTCAATCCATATGACCTGTATTCAAAAAGCCCCGAGCCACCGGATTGGAATAAACTTAAGGGATACTACACAGAACTAATAGATAAATATTTGCCAAAAACCTTAAAGTTCTGAATGTGGAGAGTGTGATAAATGTGGGAGTGTGATAAATGAATGTGATAAATGAATAAAATGAAGGCTTCCGGATCGGAAGCCTTTTTCATTTGCACATTCATCGCATTCCCCACATTCATTCATCACATTATCCCACATTTATCACATTCCCTACATTCCCGGCAAGCTCCGCTTGCCGCACATGTCTTTCATTATGCGCCACGAGAAACCGCAGCGTATCACCCAGGTTCATCTTGATATACTTCGTCAGTGAAATCGGGATCTTGATCTTGTTCAGATCACGATGACGCGCAATGCGGATCAGGTTCAGCAATTGTTCCTGCTGCCTGATGAATTCAGACACCACTTCGTGGGGATCTAAATCGGGAGTAGGAAGATGGTTTTTAAATGCTTTCATCTTCCTGGTACCCGTATCCGGATCCATCATCTTTACAAAATAATTGCCCAGCCAGGTGCCGGTATAAGTTTCACCGGCCTTTGTATACGCAGCCATTTTTTCCTCCATCAATGGATAATAATACCTGCCGTAGCCATTCAGGTGGTCGAGGCACTGCGCAATGCTCCAACCACCGTTCCTGGCCGGCTTCAGTAAACGGGCCCTGTCCATGTTCTGATAGTCTTCGATCGCCTTTTGAATATGCCTTTCTGTTGTCTGCTCCAGATAATTCATTAATGCCCTTGAACTGATGAGTGTCATAACTGTTTGTTTTAACAGTACAAACTTCGCAAGGCTTCAGCACTCTATTCTTGGTAAATACCAAGATTTCAGATCCTGACCTTATTGATCAGCTTGCTGAAATTGGTGGCATCAATGCCAAGGTAGCTCGCCAGGTATTTATGCGGCACCAGTTGAAGTATATGGGGACTTCGCTTAAGCAGTGACCTGAATTTTTCTTCCGAACTGAAACTCTGAATCTCCACCAATCTTTCTTCCAGGCCCGCAATCACACCGCTCAGCCCTTTGCGCACCATGGTCTCGATCGAATGGTGCTTCTCCATCAGCGCATTGAACGAAGTAAATGGTGTACGAAGAAAAGAGGAAGGTGTAAGCGTTTCGAAATTATACTTGGAGGGTGTCTGCAAAAGAAATGAATCCAGCACACCCCCGAAAGAAGGGGAATAAGTGAAAACAATCGTGGCTTCGCGGTCCAGATCGTCGTGGTAGTACACCCGCTGAACGCCATCCAGCACAACATAAATATATTTCTCTATGTTGCCGGAAACAGTGAGTAACTCCTTGCGTCCGGCCTGCAATGGCATCCAGATCGAAGCCAGATCTTCCATTGCTTCAGCTGAAACTGGGTGTATCCGGTTAACTAAATCCTCCAGAATGGTGCTTCCCTGCATCATTGTCTCAAATTAATAATATAGTCACTTTGAAACAACACAAATGTTAGGTTAGAGTGCTTTCATTGTAATTTAAAGATCTGATTTTTCACCTTAAAAATATAATAGTATGGCATTTGAAACCAGATTCTCCGAACAGGAACAAGTACTCCTGAGCAGCCTTCCCACCCTGGTTGGAACGGTTATGACTTTTGCTGAAGGAAGTGGAATGAGCACTATTATGGAAATGTTTGCCAGTTCAAAATCAATGCTGGAGGGTTCAAAACAATTTACCGGCAATGAGATCATTTCCGGAATTCTGCCAAATATGCAAAACACTTCTGAAGCCATGGCAGAAGCAAAAGAACTAAGAACCAAAATACAATCACACCTGAAGGCTCATGAGGTTGATTCGAAAGATGAATTACTCCAACAGGTACTGAATGATTGTAAAAAGGCAAGCGAACTCCTTGCCTCAAAAGCAACACCAAAGGAAGCGGAAGAATACAAAAAATGGACCATGGACATTGCCGAAACTGTAGCAAAAGCTGCAAAAGAAGGTGGGTTCCTTGGCTTTGGCGGAACACAGGTCAGCAGCGGTGAACTGAAACTTTTTACTGACATAGCAACTGCCCTGAACGTTCAGCGTTCATTGAACTAAGATCCTCAAAGCAGGTTTGAAAAGCCCCTCATCTTTAAGGGGCTTTTTATTTATGCCTAAAAAATGATAACTATCAGCCGGCTATATGAGCATGAAGTTGTGAATCTATGCCGATACGGTGGTAATTTTAATTCATGTATGGGCTCTCATCAATTGAGGTAATTGAAAGTCGACGCCAGTTCGGCTCCAATGCTATGGAGCTGCAGGAAGAACGTGTGATGTTGAATGTGTTGAAAGAGATCGTGATGGAACCCATGTTCATCCTCCTGCTGATCGCATGTGTGATCTACTTCATCACTGGCTCCTACCAGGAAGGCATCATCATGCTCATCTCCATTTTTCTTGTTGCAGGCATCTCCATTTTCCAGGAATACAGAAGCCGTAATGCCGTTCAGGCATTGAAAAAATTATCCCAGTCGCACGTTAAGGTGATCCGCAATGGTATTGAAGAAGAGATACTCATTGAAGATATTGTTGTGGACGATATCATGCTCATAGAAGAAGGGGAGATCATTTCAGCAGATGCTGTGATCCTCACGGCAAAAGACTTCTCCATCAACGAATCCATCTTAACCGGTGAATCTTTTGCTGTATTCAAAAATACAGATGCAACGATCTACCGCGGCACCCTGGTCACCAGTGGAATTGCCACCGCAAAAGTGACTGCTGTGGGTACCAAAACCATGTTCGGGAAAATTGGCCTGGCCGTGAAGGAAGTGATCGTTGTAAAAACGCCATTGCAAAATCAGATCAGGGCTTTCGTCAGAAATATGGTTTGGATAGGCGCAGTGGCATTTGCTATCGTGATCACGGTTAACTATGTCCAGACAAAAGATATCCTGCACTCGCTGATGCACGGCCTTACACTGGCGATGAGCATTCTTCCCGAAGAGATCCCCGTTGCCTTCTCTACATT
>JAHEFC010000055.1 GCA_024640385.1 Sphingobacteriales bacterium | reverse complement strand
CATCAGAATGATCGAGCCCCAAGTAGGGGATAAGGTGCTGGATATTGCGGCGGGAACCGGTGAGCCGGGGCTGACCATTGCCAGTATGGTGGGTGGAGGGAAAGTGGTGATCGCTGACCTTTCTGAAGGCATGTTGGAGGTAGCCAGGGAACATGCATTGGCACACGGCATCTCGAATGTGGAGTTCATCACCTGTGATGCGTCTGAGCTTCCATTTGACAATAACAGTTTTGACGCCATCAGCTGCCGGATGGGATTCATGTTCTTCCCGGACATGGAAATGGCAGCGAAAGAGATGTACAGGGTGTTGAAACCCGGGGGCAGAATGGCTGCTGCGGTTTGGGGCCCCCCCGAGAAGAATTTCTGGATCACGGCCATCATGTCTAACATCAGCAGGAATATCCAGGTCCCTCCGCCTGAGCCCGGTGCCCCGGGGATGTTCCGCGTGGCCAAATCGGGTCTGCTCACCGGGATACTTGAAAAAGCAGGATTCAGCGAGATCAGTGAAGCAGAAAAGAACTATAAAATGAGCATGGGGGATGAAGAAAGATTCTGGAGTTTCCACAATGAAGTAGCCGCACCGGTTGTTGCCGCAATGGCTAAAGCAGATGCCGGAACCCGCGCCAGGATCAAGAAAGAGGTATTTGAAACCTTAAGGGAGAAATACCCGGACGGTCACATATACATGGAATACTGCGGCCGCGTGGTTTCAGGCAGGAAGTAACTTGTTCAGTTTTAGCATATTGTTTTCAATTCGGCATGTAAATTGCTTCCAAATGCACATGCGGATCCTTACAGGGCTTTTTTTATTGTTCATCTCCAATATCTCTGCCGCCCAGGATAATGCCTTTATCAATACCTGGGGTAAAGGATCCAAATTTATTTATATGGGCCTGAGCAATGAATTGAGGCCTTCCGACAGTGGCCGTATTTACTCAGCCTCATCCAAAGAAGCTTCTGTAAGTATCTCTGCTGATTCCACTGCACTGATTGTCAAACCCCGTTTATACGGCCCCGTTACCATAACACTGGGTATGGAGCAGGACAGCGTAACCCTGGTATATCATTCAACCAATATGCCTTTTCCCCAGATCAGCCTGGGTGATGCGGGTTATAATGTTTCTTCCATTACGCAGGACCAGCTGGACAGTGCAACGGGTTTAAAGATCCGTGGTGATGGGAAGGATGCCTCCGGTTTATACAATGAATGCATACTTTCCTGTTGCGAACTGCAGATCGGCCATGATTTTTATTCATACTCCGGTAACTTTTTTTCTGACGATATCAGAAATGCATTGTCACGTTTGCCGGAAGGGGAGAAGGTAATTGTAAAAAGAATGATCCTCCAGGTCAAAAGCACTGGCAAAACCATCAGGATCGACCCGGCAACTGGCTTTACCGTTAAGAATTGATCATTCCGGTGAGTATTTGTTTTCCATGAGCTTTTCTTTGAATGCCGTTCCAAATGTCAGGGCAAAAGTTATAAAAACCGCCCTGGTATCTGATTTGACATACCGGTAAGATTTAAAATCCGGCGTTTCCAATTTGTTGCCATTTTTAAGGGTATTGAATACATCGGTAACCGTCATGCCAATTCTTCCTTTTCCTTTCATAAGCTTTTGCTGGATACCGATGTCTGCATTGTACACTGCGATCCGGGTACCCTGGGGAACAGCCGTAGGCGCCTGGTAGTTGAGCAGGATCTGCGCCCTGAGATTATTCCAGAGATTGAAATTGTTCACCCATTTGGTATACCAGCTGAACATGGAACTGTTTACATCATCCACGCCCACATTGCCTTTGATCACCTGGTTGTACAATGAAATACTGGCCGTGCTGTTCCAGACTTTCCCGGTATTCACCGTTACAAAGGTTTCCATGCCTGCAGTTGTCGAACTCCCAATGTTCTCTGGCCTGGATAAAGCAATTCCTCCGGGAAGCAGAGTTACATAAGGTAGTATGGTATTATGCCCGGCCCGGTAAAAAAGATTGGCATTGACTGAAATATGCTCCCAGTCGTTCCCCCAGCCCAGTTCTGCAGTATTGACCAGTTCAGGTTTCAGTCCAGGATTGCCTCCATGGGGATTCAGCGAATCCGTGATGTCTATGAAAGGATTAAGCTGACCCAGCCCCGGCCTGTTTATTCTCCTGCCGATATTCAGTTTCACGAAAGAGCCGGAATTGAATTTGTAAGAAAGATTGAGGTTGGGGAAAAAGTTGAAAAAGCTATTGGAGAATGAAGACAATGCCTTATCCGATTCCCCTTTATTCATCATCTGTTCCAGCCTGATGCCTATTTCATATTTCCATTTTTCATTCTCGCCGGCCGTTGATCTGTAGGTTCCATATATCGCGTGTACCTGCTCATCAAAATCAAAAATATTACTGGCCAGCGGATCGGTGACATAGCTTCCATTTTCTTCGTGGGAAGTTTCGAAATCGGAATGAATATTCCTGATTATGCCCTTATAACCTGCATCCAGTAAAGCCCTGCCACCAAGCGGGAAGGTCATGTCCAGCCTCAGGTTGGTGATATGGGTCAGTTCATCGTTCCTGGTTTTCTGATTATAGGGATCACTGATGGCAATTTCTGATTCATTCGTTGCCATGGATACAATATTGGTGTTTTCTGATTCATTTCCATAAGAATGAGAAATTCCTGCACTGAGCAGTCTCCTTGCATCAGAAAATTTCCTGGTATAATTCAGGCTCCCTTCCAGTTCGTTTTCAGCCTGTCTCTCGTCGGATGTCCGGACGTTTCCCTCGCCGAAAATTCCGGCCTTATTGCTGAGTGCGCTGTGAAGGGTTTCGTAATTCCAGTCGTTCCCATAACTATAGATCCCTTCAAAACTGAAAACATCTTTGCGTTTAGTGGTGTGGTCTGCATTAAACTTCAGGTTGTGATTGATCTCTTTGCGTTCATCAAAACGATGCTGGTCAAGGAAGTGGCCTTCGTCCAGGTTGAAGTTCTCCCTGGATGCTTCGATCTGCCGGGTCCTTCTTCCTATTCTTGTATCATATGACAGTCCCAGGTTGGTGTTGCCGGGTCTGTGGTTCATCATGAACGAACCTGCGAACCGCTCATGGGCTCCATAGCCACCACTCAGTGCAAATGCTCCATTAGTGCCCTGTTTCACATTTTTTTTGAGGATGATGTTGATCACGCCTCCTTCACCATCGGCATCATATTTGGCGCCGGGGTTATTGATGATCTCAATACGTTCCACACTGCTGGCGGGGATTCGGTTAAGATTGTTTCCCAGGTTGGAGTTTCTGCCATTGATGAGGATCAATGGAGATTTGCCCCTGACAGAGACGGCACCTTCAGCGTCCACCAGTACGCTGGGGATGTTTGCCAGAAGGTCTGTAGCTGTTCCCGCTGCCTGGGTGAGAATGGCATCTGTTTGAACAGTAAAACCTGAATTGGTTCTCTGGATCATTTTTTTCCATGCGGTTACCGTGATCTCCTGCATGTTTTTATTGTCAAGCACCATGGTGATCAGGCCCAGGTCAACCCCCTCCTTATCGACTGTAATCATTTTCCGCCAGGGAGAAAACCCGATCAGTTGGATCCTCATGTCATAGTTCCCCGGGGCAGGCAGTTGGCCGGTAAAAGATCCCAGGCTGTCTGAAGAAGTGAAAACCACTGGCTTGGTGCTGTCTTTTTCTTTAAATATGATCACATTGGCCATGGCCAGGGGCTGGCCATCCGAGATCAGCTTTCCAACCAGTTTTTGACCGAATGCACCGTCACAGATCAAAATGAATAACCAAAACACCTTCAATCGCATCATGTAATTTACCCGGTAAAGTGAAGAATCTTGCAGATTTTGGCCCTTATTGTACATTTGATGCCGGATCAGCCAGAAACCTTTTCCCAAACCGGATATGACCGATGGTAAATATGAGCACATCAATTTCCAGGAGGAGCCCCTGACCTCCGGTGAGTATGAAAACTGCGAGTTCATCCGCTGCGACCTTTCCGGAGCCGACCTCTCGGATTTCATTTTTATAGAATGTGTTTTTTCGGAGACCAACCTCAGCAATGCCAGGCTCTCCCGAACATCATTTCGGGAAGTGAAATTTGAAGATTGCAAGATGGTGGGGCTCAGGTTCGAAAACTGCCTTCCTTTCCTTGTTCCGCCCGAGTTTCGCAACTGCTCACTTAAACTGTCTTCATTCGTAGAAATGAAACTGCAAAAAATGAAGTTTGTAAAATGTGATCTGCAGGAAGTAGATTTTTCGGGTGCAGACCTGACCGGGGCCGAGTTTGTCAAATCGGATCTTCAGGGAGCAGTTTTCGACAATACCGTACTCGAGAAGGCCGACTTCCGGGGTTCGTATCATTATAACATAAACCCTGATGCCAACCGTATCCGGAAGGCCATTTTCTCTGTAGACGGGTTGCCAGGCCTGCTGGGTAAGTACGGTATCATCATTAAGTGACCAGTTCCGTTAGTACGCAATGCCTGGCATTCATCCTAAAGGGTAAAACCAGCAGGGCAAAAGGTTTTCCATGCCTTGTATTTGTACAGGCTATCTCAAGTTTTACTTAAATCCTGCAGGAAAGTAAATAATCTCAAATTTAATTTGAGGTAAAAGGAAAGATTTCAATAGGGACCTGGGCTCCTGGCGCTCATGGGGTATGCTTTTTAAAATATTGAATTTTACTTATTCACGCTTGTGAATAACTGGTTTATCCAAACCCGAATCAAGAGCCTATTTTACACGCTGAATTTTCATTGTTCATTTCAACATAAATACCCGATTGTGCGATTAAAAAGTTTGGAAATCAAAGGTTTTAAAAGCTTTGCTGATAAAACCACGATCAATTTCGACGAAGGGATCACCGGCATCATCGGTCCAAACGGGTGCGGGAAATCCAATATCGTTGACTCCATCAGGTGGGTGATCGGTGAACATAAGATCAGTAATCTCCGCAGTGAAAACCTGGAGAGCCTGGTTTTTAACGGCTCCAAATCCAGGAGTGCGTCAGGGCTTGCGGAAGTAAGCCTCACCTTTGAAAACACACGCAACCTTTTACCAACAGAATTCAATACGGTCACCGTTACACGTAAATTTTACAAGAGCGGGGAAAGTGAGTACAGGCTCAATGATGTACAGTGCCGTTTGAAAGATATCCATAACCTCTTCCTTGATACCGGTGTGAGTACGGACTCCTATGCCATCATTGAATTGGGCATGGTGGACGATATCATCAAGGACAAGGAGAACAGCCGTCGCCGGATGCTTGAACAGGCTGCCGGGATCAGTATTTATAAAACCAGGAAAAAAGAGGCGCGTCTGAAACTGGATGCTACGGAACAGGATCTGAACCGTATCGAGGACCTTCTTTTTGAGATCAATAACCAGCTTAAACAGCTGGAGAACCAGGCCAAAAAAGCCGAGAAGTATTTCGAGATCAAGAAAGATTATAAGGAGAGTTCGATTGAGCTGGCCAAGGCGGCACTGGAAGGTTTCAATCTGACCTACAAAGAACTCACAGGCCAGCAGGAAGCAGAAACCAACCGCAAGGTTGAGCTGGAAGCTACCATCGCTGTTGAAGAAGCTGCCATTGAACAGGAAAAAGTTTCATTCATAGAAAAAGAGAAGGCCCTGCAGGATATGCAGCATTCCTTCAATGACCTGTTGAATGATGTGCGCGGCAAAGAGGGCGAGAAGAACCTTTCCGTCCAGCGCCTGCAATACCTGCGGGAGCGTGAGGGATCGCTTCGTTCCTTCCTGGAAAAGGCAGATGGCCAATTAAAGGGTATCGAAGAAAGCATCAGTTTTACCAGCCTCCAGATCACAGAAGAGGAAGGGAAAGTGGTGGAACTGGAAGAGAGGCTGGAAACACTACGTTCCGATACTGAATCCAAACGCAGCCTTTTCGACGAGAAAAGATATGCCATCGAGGAATTGCGCAGAACCAACCAGGCCCTGCAGCGCCAGCAGTTCGATGCTGAAAAGCAGGTAGCCGTGGCTGACAGTTCCATACAGAACCTGCAAAGGGCCATCCACCAGCTCCACGAAGAGCAGGAGAACAGGAGGATGATGATCGAGCAGGTTAGCTCAGACAAGGCTGCCAAAGAAGCAGAGCTTGAAGAAAAACGCACTGACCTGGAGCAACTCCAGCAAAAGCACGAATTCACCAAGGAGCAGATCTTGCAGACCCAGGCCATTCTCGAACAGCTCCGTAATGAACTGGCCGACGAGAACCGTAAGCTGGATTCAAGGAAGAATGAGCACGATCTGCTGAAAAGCCTGATCGACTCTATGGAAGGTTATCCCGAAAGTGTCAAATTCCTCCACAACAATACCAATTGGAATCACCAGGCACCCATATTATCCGACATTATTTATGTGAAGGAAGAGTATCGTGCTGCACTGGAGAATGTGCTGGAGCCCTACCTGAACTACTATGTGGTGAACGACCTGCAGGAAGGCCTTACGGCAGTACACCTGCTGGATGCCAACCAGAAAGGGAAGGCGAATTTCTTCCTCCTGGATAAATTGAATGGGGTGCCCGGTACGCCTTATGAAATACACGAAATTCCGGGAACACTGCCGGCCCTGGATGTGGTTGAATACGATGGTAAATATTCCAGCTTAGTAAAATACCTGCTGGGTAATGTGCTGATCGCTGAAAGTGAAGAGGCCCTGGCTAATTCAAATGGCCATGTAGTAATCGAGAAGCACGGTAAGTATGTAAAAGGAAAATATTCACTGACTGGTGGTAGTGTGGGTTTATTTGAAGGGAAGAAGATTGGTCGCGCTAAGAACCTTGAAAAACTGAAAGAAGATATAGCCCGCCAGGAAACCATCGTCAATGAATTGAAGGCGAGGATCCAGGCAAGGCATAATGAAGTGATCAGTTTCAATGAACAGTTGAAAGAGCACCAGATCAAACAAACCCAGGAGCTGATCAATAACCTGTCCAACCAGGTAGTAGGCCTTTCCAGCAAACTGGAGAACCTCCAGCATACCCAGGAGAGCAGTGTGAAGAGGATAGGGGAACTGGAAGAACAGAAGCAGAACTATGTAGACAGCATTTCAGATGTTCGCGAGATGCTGGAAAAGTTCAATCTTCAACTGGAAGAACTTGCAGTGAAACTGCAGGGCATGGAGCAGGATTATGCGATGGCCGAGCAGGAGTACAATTTTGCCAATGCCGCCTATAATGATGCCAATATCCAGTTCACCCGCCAGCAAAGCAAGGTAAATGCATTGAAACAGGAAGCAGTGTTCAAGACCAACCAGTTGAACGACCTGCGCGTGCAAATCACCAACAGCACACAACAGCTGGATGAGGCTTCTGCCAGCATCAATGAAACGGCTGGTTCCCTGGACATAATACAGGAAACCCTGGTAGAGCTACTGCAGCGCAAGGAAGATGAAGAGAAGAAGCTCAATGAAGCAGACCAGGCTTATTATAACCTACGGAATGCCCTGAATGAAAAAGAAAGTGAACTCAGGCATAAAGTGAAGGATAAAGAAATGGTGGACCAGTTACTAACAGCCATTAAAGACAGGGTGAATGAATTGAGGTTGCAACTGGCAGGTATAAAGGAGAGGCTGAATGTGGAGTTCAAGGTGAATATTGACGATATCCTGGATGAAGCCAGGAAAACTGAAGATACCCAGGAAGAACTTCAGGCCGCCTGCGACAGGATGAAGAAGCGCCTGGAGAATATCGGGGAGGTCAATCCTACAGCCATAGAAGCTTTCCAGGAAATGAAGAAGCGTTATGAATTCATTCTTGAGCAAAAGAACGACCTGGTGACAGCGAAAGAAAGCCTGATGCTGACCATACAGGAGGTTGAGGAAACGGCGAACCAGAAATTCCTCGAAACATTTAACCAGGTGCGTGAAAATTTCCAGAAAGTATTCAAGGCACTCTTCACCGAAGAAGATACGGCCGATATGATCATGGAAGATCCTAACAACCTGGCAGAAACAGGGATCGATATTGTTGCGAAACCTAAAGGCAAGAGACCCACGTCGATCACACAGCTGAGTGGTGGAGAGAAAACACTTACAGCCACCGCATTGCTGTTTGCGATCTACCTGATCAAGCCTGCACCTTTCTGTATACTTGACGAGGTTGATGCCCCGCTGGACGATGCCAACGTGCATAAGTTCACCAATATGATCCGCCAGTTCAGTAAGGAGTCCCAGTTCATTATTGTGACCCACAATAAAATGACCATGAGTACAGTGGACATTATTTATGGTGTCACCATGCAGGAAGCCGGTGTAAGTAAACTGGTTCCGGTTGACTTCAGGAATCTGGCTCAGAATTAATTTTGGTGTGCTGGCCAGTTAACAAGTTAGCCGGTTAATGCAGTAGATAAACAAGGAAGAGCCATCTCAAAACGAATTGGGATGGCTTTTTTAATAAAGTTTTGTCCCCACGATCTCATGACTCTGCAGCTTATCTACCAAAAGTTGATAGCGGACCTGAAGTGCATTCAGATTTGCTTCTTCCACTTCGATCTGGATCAGGATCAGTTCTGTATTGGTGATCAATCCTTCTTTATACCTGGTTTGAGCCAGCTGGTAGGCCCTGTTAGCCGCTTCTACTGTTGTTTGTGAATTTTGCAGTTTCAGGGTATGGGTCTGATAGTTTTGATTGACATTGGCCAGGTCTTTATTGATGTTGGATTCCAGTGTTGTCATTGATTTCCTGCTGGTTTCCAGGTCCACATCAACCAGTTTTTGCTGGAGCTTGGGGCGTGACGCCGAAACGATCGGGATAGAGATGCCCACACCTGCATAACCCGCCAGCCTCACCTGGTCAACATTGGTGGGATAGCCATTACGGAATCCCCCGTTGGCATCAGCGAAGATCTGCGGATTGTCGTTGATGGTTGCCAGCCTGCGGTCAAGCTCCAATAACTCCATCTGGCGTTTGATCAGTTTTGCATCTGCATTGGTAGATTTCCAGTCTCCCGCATTGCTGACTATATTGATGCCGTCGTCAAGGCTGGGGTTGTTGATCAGGGGCTGAACGTCGATCCCCGTAAGCCATTTCATCATGATATAATTATTCTCCTGCATTCCCTGGAGTTCTTTCAGTTTATTATCAGCGTTGGAAGTCCGCACCCTGGTGTTCAGGAGGTCATATTCTATGGCATCACCGTTTTTGATCTTGGCCTGTATGATCCGCTCATTTTCTTTCAGTGTTTTCACCTGGTCCTGCTGCACCTGGATCGCTTTGGCGGTGAACACGATACTGTAATAGATCTGTGCCACCTGGTATGCCACTGAGTTTTTGGTGTTGTCTACATTGTCCTGGGTATAAGCCTGTGCAGTTTTGTTACGTTCAAGTTGGGCTTTGGTTTTTCCGAAATCATATACCAGCTGATTGATGGTCACGCCGCCGGTCACACTGTGATAAGGCTGAAATTTAAAAGACTCCGTGCCGAAGGGGATCTTGGGAACCGGTGCCTGGAAACGGTAATTGGCATCTCCCATCACCTTGGGCTGGTAATTGCTTTTGATCAGTTTTTCCTGGACATCATTGATCCGCAGCTGTTCTTCCAGCTCTTTGATCCTCGGAAAATTATTGACAGCAGCCTGTATAAGGCCCTGCAAAACAGTATCACGGATGGGATTATCCTGCCCTTGGACCCCCAGGACGGCAACTGATATTGCCAGCGTTAAAACTATTTTTTTCATCTTCTTTTATACGTTTAGTGAGCTGCGTCCATGGCTTTTTTCATGGCTGCAGGATCATTTTTTTGTTCCTTCTTCTTTACTTTTAAGAAAAACGCGAGCGGCAGTACAGCCAGGAAGAATATTCCTACCAGACGGAATGTATCCTGGTAGGCAAGAAAATAGGCCTGCTTGTCAACAGTCATTTCTATCATCTTGTAGGCCTTGTCAAGGGCAGTTGTTGCATCACCTGTTTTGGCGATCATCGCATTGGAAATAGCTTCTATTCTTTCTGTAAGAGCCGGTGAACCGGGTGTCAGTTTTGATACGATGTCTGACCTGTGCTGCGCATACTGCAGGCTCACATAATTATTGGCGAGTGCAATACCGAATGCACCACCGATCTGCCTGATCATGTTATTCAGGGCAATACCGGATGCATACTGGATCGGCTCCAAACCCGCAACAGCCTGGTTGATCAGTGGCAGCTGCGACATGGATATGCCAAATGCACGGATGAGCAGGGGAACAAAAAATCCCCAGCGTCCAACATCAGGACTTACAGAGGCGCTCAGGAATGCATAAACAGCAAACAAAGAAAATCCTACAATAGTGAATGGTATGGGCGAGATGCCCTTGCTCATGAGGCGTCCCATTACCGGCATCATGACAACGCCTGCAAGGGTGGGGGGGAGTAATGACAATCCCGTTTCAAGGGCGGTGTAACCCATGACCCTTTGAGCCATTACGGGATATACAAATACCGAAGTGAACAGACCCAGACCTGCAACAAAGGTGAATATGGTAGTGAATGCAAAGGATCGGTTCTTCATGACACTGAGATTGACAACGGGTTGGTCGATGGTCAGTTCACGGTAGATAAAGGCAGCAATGCCCACCACGGCCACTACGGCGCAGATCCTGATGGTTGAACTGGAGAACCAGTCTTCGGCCTCACCCCTTTCAAGCACAAACTGAAGACATCCTATGCCTGCCATCAGCAGCAGAATCCCTATATAGTCTATGTTCATCTGGCTTCGATGCCTGCCTTCTCCTACTTTCTTTTCAACAAATGTGTAGGCCAGTAAAGTGGCAACTATGCCAATGGGTATGTTCACCAGGAACATCATATGCCAGGAAAAATGTTCGATCAGGTAACCACCGATTGTTGGTCCCAGGGTTGGACCCAATACCACGCCCATGCCAAATAATCCGGATGCAATGGGCCTGTCTTTAGGCGTGAATGCGTCAAACAATATCGCTTGTGAAGTAGACAATAGCGCACCTCCGCCGATGCCCTGTATGAATCTCCAGAGGATGATCTGTTCAAGCGTATTGCTCTCTGCACATAAATATGATGCAACAGTGAACAGGATCATGGAAAATATATAATAGTTCTTTCTTCCGAAATAATCGGCAAGAAAGCCTGTCATGGGAATGATGATCACGTTGGCGATCGCATAAGAAGTGATAACCCAGCTGATGTCTTCAATGGTGGCGCCTAAACTGCCTGCCATTTCACTCAGCCCCACGTTGACAATAGATGTATCAACCAGTTCCATTACAGCGGCCGATACCGTTGTAAGCACGATGATGAATCTTGCGAAACCTCTTGGACTCGACATATTATTCTATTGGGATGCTGATATTTGCGCTCAAACCTGCCCGGAGAATATCCCTGTATTGTTGTTCATTGGTGATGTTGATCCTGACCGGAACACGTTGTGTGACTTTTACAAAATTGCCGCTGGCATTGTCCGGGGGGATCAATGCAAACCTGGCACCCGTTGCGTCGCTTAATGTTTCCACCTTGCCCTTGATCTTCATGGATGGGTAGGCATCCAGTTCAATGTCCACATCCATTCCGGGGTGAAGCTTTCGGATCTGGTTCTCTTTGAAGTTGGCTACCACCCAGAAAGTGGTATCGTTAACGATAGTGAAGAGCGGCGTGCCGGCCTGCGTGAACTGGCCTTCAGAAATATTCTTCTTGCCGATCTTACCAGCCAGTGGTGCGTATACTTTGGTATAACTTATTTTGAGCATCTGCTGTTCGATCTGTGCCTTGCGCGATGCAAGAGATGCCTCTGCCTTTTTCACTGAAGCCTGTAGAATGCCTATCCGGCTTTCAGCCGCTGTCAGATCGGTTTTGCTGTTGCCCAACTGCTGCTGTGCGCTTTCATAATTATATTTTGAGTCATCCAGTTGTTTCTGGGTAATGGCCTGTTCTGCAAAAAGATTTTTATCACGATTGTAATCCTTCTGTGTTTTTTCAAGCCGGAGGCTGGAAAGATCGATATTCCCTTTGTTCACTTTCAGTGATACCAGGGCATTGTTCAGGGCCGCTTTGGCGTTGGCCAGTTCAGCTTCTGCGGATGCATAATCGGCCTGCATCTGGTTCAGTTGGGCCTGCAGCTCGGCGTCATCGATTTCAGCAACTAATTGCCCTGCCTTTACCGAATCAAAATCCTTCACATTGATCTGCCTGATATATCCCGGAACCCGGGTGATCACAGGAACAAGCAGGGTTTCCACCTGCGCGTTATCCGTGCTCTCGTGGTGGAGTACATAGTTCAATTTAATAAAACCGTAAATGCCTCCAACGATCAGGATCAGCCCGATAATAATGAACCTGGCTATAGGCTTCTTTTTTGCCTTACTGACCTCAGTGTCAGCGTTTTTTTCGTTTATATGCGCTCTGTGCTCCATATTATTTGATAACTAAATGATGTTCTATTAATGAGTGTAAATGTTTCAATAGTCTTTTTTTGTACATATCGGAATCCGGAGCGACCCCGCCTTTCTCCTCCAAACCCGGTATCATCAGATCTGCTGTGCTGATCACATTCCATATGGTTCCTGAAATGGTGGCCAGGGTAAATTCAATATCCACTTTCCGGAATTCTTTTTTCCTGATCCCCGTCCGGATGATATCCCGGATCAGTCTCATGTTAGGCAGGAATAATTCCATGATCAGTTGCCTGACCGACTGTTCGTCGGTCTTACTCATTTCACGGATCACACTCAGCGTGAATTCCATGTGGCCGAAGATCCTTTCAGTCATATGGGTCACTACGGTCTTCATCTTATCCAGGCTTTGCATTTTATCATCCAGCAGCAGGGCTTCCAGCTTGCCCCGCATCACCAGCGTTTTACGCCGGACCATTTCACGGAACAAGCCTTCTTTGCTGCCGAAATAATAGTTGACCATGGCCACATTCACACCTGCATCCGAACAGATGTCCCGCACCGGGGTTGAATCAAAGCCATGGCGGGCAAACAGTTTTTCCGCTGCATCCAGGATCTGGTCTTTTTTATCAGGCTTGTTCATAGAAAGACAAAATTAAACAAACGTTTAAATTAAACAAATGTTTAAGTCGATTTTATATTGAACAATGGCAGGGCACTGCCGGGGAATGGGGTCCGGGTTGGTCATTTATGGTGGCGGAAAGTGTAGCCCAGGTTGAATTCCACAAAATCGGCCTGGCCAAAATGTGTTCTCAGGCCAACACCTGCAGAAAGCTGTTTGTTAGCCAGGAAAAGATACCTGATGCCAAGCCGCTGGAAGAACTGGTTGGTCTCGTCATTCTCGTAATTACGGTGCAGGTAAACACCAAAATAGAACGGGATATAGATTCGGTCAGTCAAAAACCATTCCCATCCCGCATATGGACCATAACTGAAAGACTTGGAAAAAGAAGAAGCTTCGCCGGAGACCCTTTCACTGGCCCCGGAAGTATAAATGATATCGAACCCCAATACCGGGCGGTATTTATACGAAAACTGGTACCCGGCATTGAATCCTGTAAGGTTCTTGTAAACCATAGGGCCGTCTATTTCCAGTTGCTTCATGCCCACACTATTGTAGATAGTGTAAGCGAAATTCTTCTGATACCCTGGCAGGGGAGTGGTCTGGGTATCATAACTGAATTTCCTGGTCTGGTACTTTAGGGATAATTGCAGGGGAATGATATTAATTCCTGCATTAGGCTGTTTGGTTGAACCATTTGAATAGTGCCGGTAACCGGATGCCACTGAAAGCATGAAATCCTGGCTGAGCCGGTAGCCTGCGTGGAAATTGGCTTCCAGGTATGCGTTCACTGAAGATCCTATGGCTATGTTGCCAGGATTGCCATCTTTGTCGTAATGATGAAACCCCATGCCTAAACCCAGGCCCACGCCATAGGAGAAATACCATCTTGCCAATGGGCGTGTTATGGGCACCTCGGTAAATCCAAAAATGGTAATGGGCCTGCCGATCTCTTCATTATTGAAATTGACAAATGAAATGCCCAGCCCTAATTTCGGCTTCCTGTAGATCTTTGAATAAACCGAAGTAGAAGGAACATCCCAGGAACTGGTGGCGGTAATGGAGCGATAAAGCGATTCCCTGAACATCTGGTTGACCTGTTCTTTATCATCTACCGGCAGAATATATCCGCCTTCATAGCCCAGCCCCAGGTAACGGGAAACTGAATTGACATACCTGCTTTTGCTGTTGGCTGAGTTCT
>JAHEFC010000327.1 GCA_024640385.1 Sphingobacteriales bacterium | reverse complement strand
TTTGCCGGCCTCGTGTCCGGTGTGACCTCGGCAATCGCATATCTGACCGTGGGGCGACTTGCGAGATATTACGACAGCCGTGTTATCGTGCTTTCATTTTTGTTATCAGGTGTGATTCTTCCGGGCATTTCATTGTTACTGCACCATGTGGGAGGCATTCCCGAAAACGGGCTGCTGATCATCAGTTTCAAATGGCCCGATGCGCCAATACAATGGGTCTATCTTCTGGTATTGGGGCTCGCCGCTTTGTTCGGCCAGTATTTTGTAACCAGGGCCTATGGATCGGATAAGCCTGGGCTGGTTTCAGCTATAGGGTATAGTAATATCATCTTTTCATTGATCTTCGGACTAATGCTTGGTGATGCATTTCCCGACCTTCTTTCCCTGTTGGGTATTATCTGCATTATCTCCAGCGGCATCATCATCTCTCTTAAAAAGAGGGCTTCCTGAGCTTGCAAATTACAGGGGGAAGTGCTAGATTAGTAGATCCTCTTCTCAAAAACCCTTAAACACATTTCATGGAAAAAGTGTATCGCAACACTGCCATCTTCATTGTACTGATCATTTTTGGCGTGCAGTGGGGATTTTACCGCGTTTATACCAGCGAGTTCCCAAATTTCAAGGACAACCCCACCTTCGATCATATTCACGGTGCATTGATGATGATCTGGATGGTTCTCCTGGTAGTGCAACCGCTCCTGATCTCTACCGGCAAAGCCAATATTCATCGGCAACTGGGCAAGATCTCCTATGTACTCGGTCCCCTGGTGATCATTTCACTTTTCCTGATCGGGAAAACAGGCTACTGGAACGCTGTGGTGGGCAAAATTCCGGCCGTCGAGTCACATACATTCATGGTACTGGATATCAGGGGCATGGTCTCCTTTGCGCTTTTCTGGTCACTGGCCATGATCAACAGGAAGAACTCTTCTGCTCACATGCGTTATATGATCGGGACGGGCATACTGGCCATCGGTCCTGGTGTGGGAAGAGGATTGATAAGCGAGTTTGGTTTGAGCTTACATGCTTCACTTACGGTCACAGATATTATTGAACTTGCTATCCCGGCAGTATGCCTGGCATACGACATCTACAAGAAAAAAGATTACAGGCCATGGTTGACCATTACGATCACTATGCTGGTCGGTGCCATTCTCTGGCATTTTAAATACTCTGACGCCTGGCAGGCTTTTGCCGCTAAATATGCTGAATTATTTTACTGATTTACAAATAACAACTATGCATAACACTTACCGGCTGACAAGTCTATTCTTTACAGCGATACTCCTGGTTGTGCTCTGGGGTTTTTACAGAACCTATTTCATGCATTTCCCGGGTTTCAATGGATTTCAGACCGCACAGCATTTTCATGGTGTCATGATGATGACCTGGCTGTTCATGCTGATCGTACAACCGATCCTGATCGTAACGGGTAAAACTTCTTTGCACCGTTTACTCGGCAAAGCCTCTTACCTGATCGCGCCCCTCGTAGCGCTTTCGATCTTTTTCGTGACTAGGATGTCTTATTATAAGGTCCTGTCCGACGCGGGCGAGGCGCCTGCCATTGCTTCAGGAGCACTGCAGTTCCCGCTGATGATCGCTTTCCTGTTATTCTGGGCTCTGGCGATATGGAACAAGGCTGACAGCAGTGTTCATATGCGCTATATGATCGGCACCAGCGTGCTGATGATAGGGCCCGGCCTGGGCAGGGCATTGATCGTATATTTCGGTTACCCGTTCAAGTTAGCTGTTAATTCTGTGGATTATATAGTGATGGGGATCGTAGCCTTGTTAATGGTGATGGATATCATTAGGAAGCAAAATTATAAACCATATCTCACTATTTTGGTCACCCTGATCTGCTGCCACCTGATCTTTACATATAGTACAGGCGGGTTCTGGCAGACCGTAGGTGGATGGATCTCACGCAATTTATATTGATGTGATTGCCTAATTTACAGGAATGAAAAGTTTCTTCCTGATCGTTTTATTTTTTTCCTGTTTGTACTCTAAGGCCCAGGTTTTGTCGCCCCGCGAGCAATCGGAAGTCATCGACGAGTTGCTGGCGGACAGAGTAAATAATCTTCTGCCAACATTAATGGAAAAGGCTGGTATAGACATGTGGGTATTGATCAGCAGGGAGTACAACGAAGATCCGGTGCTGAAAACATTTCTTCCTTCAACCTGGCTCTCTGCGAGGCGCAGGACCATGATCGTCTTTTATAATGATCCCGCAAAAAAACAATATGAGAAACTGGCGATAGCAAGATATAATGTTGGCGAAACCATCAAGGCGGCATGGGATATGCAGAAATTCCCTGACCAATGGGATGCTTTGGTTGATATCATCAATGCAAGAAACCCGAAAAAAATCGGCATCAATATGTCGGCGAATTTTGGTCATGCTGATGGGATGGTATATACGGAATATAAAGAGTTCATGGAAAAGATCGGAGCGGCCAACCAGAAGAAAGTGGTGTCTGCCGAAAAGCTTGCAGTGAACTGGCTTGAAACCAGGACGGAAAGGGAGATGATGATCTATCCGCAACTGGTACAGATCACCCATGATATAATCCGGGAAGCATTTTCTGATAAAGTGATCACGCCGGGCATTACAACTACGGATGATGTGGTATGGTGGTTCAGAAAGAAATTCCGCGAATTGGGACTGGATACCTGGTTTCATCCTTCAGTGGATATTCAAAGGCAGGACTCTGCCAATTTCGATCATCTGAGAAGTTTTGCGAACAGGCCGAAGGACCAGGTGATCATGCCCGGAGATCTTTTGCATTGCGATGTGGGAATCAGTTACCTGCGGTTAAATACAGACGTTCAGGAACATGCCTATATGCTGAAACCCGGAGAGAATGAATTGCCCGCCAGTTTAAAAAAAGCTATGGACAATGGCAACCGCTTGCAGGACATTCTCATATCAAAATTCAGAAATGGAACAACGGGCAATAAGATGCTCGCCGAAGCACTTGCGCAGGCCAAGTCAGAAGGCCTGGTTCCCAGTATTTACACTCATCCACTCGGATTTCACGGTCATGCGGCAGGCACCACCATCGGCATGTGGGATAAGCAGGGTGGTGTTCCGGGAGATGGGGATTATCCGCTTTTACCAAATGCCGTATTCTCGATCGAGTTGAATGCAGCTACTGACATGCCGGAGTGGAGAAAGAGCGTACGGATCATGTTGGAAGAAGACGGTTACTGGGATGGTAAGCAGTTCAGGTATATCAATGGACGGCAGAAAGAAATATTTTTGATTCCGGGAGGAAAGAGATAGATAGCGTATAGGGCATGGAAATATTACCAATACATTTAACGTACGATTTTAACGGGCAGGAAATTGTTCTTCATCCTTCAGTTATCCGGGATGCAGAGAATGTATGGCTTGTGGACTGCGGATATGAAGGCTCCCTGCCGATGATAAGGGAAGAGTTTTTAAAACATGGACTGGACTTTGAAGAACTGGATGGCGTTATCATTTCGCACGATGATATTGACCATCTTGGTGGATTAAAAGAGATAAAAGATGCGTACCCTTCTATCAAAATATACGCCTCTGAAATCGAAGCGCCCTATGTTGCCGGTTCTCTGAAATCGTTACGCCTACAGCAGGCTGAAGATCTTTTTCCCTGTTTACCTGAAGAACATCGATCATGGGCAACTGCTTTTCAGGAACAACTCAGATCTGTCAAAAGAGTGCTAGTTGATCAGACACTTGGATATGACGGAATTTTCGCTAATGGAATTCGGATCATCAATACACCCGGACACACACCCGGGCATATTTCTATTTATCTGCCTGATCTCAAAACACTGATCGCATGCGATGCTATCGTGATTGAGCATGGTGAATTGGGAATTGCAAACCGGCAGTTTTGCCTTGATCTTCAGGAAGCGGAAAACTCAGTAAGAAAAATAGCAGCCCTGGATATTGATGTTTTGGTTTGCTATCACGGCGGCATCGAAACCGGTGACATAAAAAATAAACTGCATAGGTCAATACAGAAAAACTGATTAAGAAGCAGGCAGGAAGCTATATGTTTTAACGTATATATCCGGGATATTCAGTTGATATTAAATTCATTACAGATTACAGGAAACTTTTTTTGATACCACGTACAAGCACAAACGAATTATTATTTGTAAAGAGAAATAATATTTTTAGATTAGTATAAGAATACGGATCAACCTCGTGTTACATAGTTCAGTCATTCGTATTTTTTTATTTCAGCTCTCTCCAAACAAACTGCATCGTTCCGATGCCCTGTTAACAGTGTTTATTTTATTCAGCTAATTACCTGGTTGCCCGGGTAAAATTTTTATTCTATTAACACACTTAAAAAAATGGAGGAGTTATGAAAAGATCAAACCTGCTAATGATGCTAGTTTGCGCTCTTGTCTTGTTTGTTGTTTCCTGTCAAAAAGAAGTCAGCAAAGATCTGCAACCGGTCGCAGAGAAAAAAGCCAACACCCTGAATTACGTTGAAAGGGCAGCCGCACTTAGAAAAACTTCCACCCAGGAACTGGCAGCCATCGGGAATATTTCAGTGTATGCTACCGGCCTTTACAATCCACGTGGCCTGAAATTCGGTCCTGATGGAAACCTTTATGTTGCTGAAGGCGGTCCAGGCGGAGGTACCATGAGTACCGGATGCGAGCAGGTGATATTCCCCGTTGGGCCTTATTTGGGAATGCCAACCGGTGGCAGGGTTTCAAAGATCAGCAGTTCCGGTGTACGTACTACAGTGACAGATCGTTTACCAACCAGTTCTGCCAATGAGATCATTGGTGGAGATGTGGAGGGTGTCGCTGATGTTGCATTTGTGGGGAATACATTGTACGCATTGCTTGCTGGCGGTGGTTGCTCACATGGAGTGCCCAGCGTTCCAAACGGTATTGTGAAAG
>JAHEFC010000054.1 GCA_024640385.1 Sphingobacteriales bacterium | reverse complement strand
TCCCAATATCAGTGGCTGGGAAAATTACCCATTGAGACATAAAGTAGAACAGGTCACGGGTAGCATACCTGTCAGTATCGACAGTGACAGGGCCTGTTATATTTTAGGTGAAGCCTGGAAAGGTTCTGCCAAAGGCTGCAATGACGCGATTTTCCTGTCTGTGGGTACAGGCATTGGCGCTGGGATCATGACGGGTGGCCAGGTACTCAGGGGTGCACATGATATTGCCGGGGCAATTGGTTGGCTCGCATTGGAACGCCCATTCCGCGATGAGTTTATCAGTGCAGGATGCTTTGAAGGCATGGCATCGGGCGAGGGCATTGCAAAACAGGCCCGTAAATTTGTGGCAGAAGATGAAGATTATCATGGAACCCTCAAAGGAAGAGACATTACGGCCCATGACGTATTTGATGCTTTTGAAAATGATGATCCCATTGCGCGCAAAGTGATCAGCTCCGCCATTGAATTATGGGGCATGGCCATTGCCAATCTTGTGAGTTTGTTTGATACGGAGAAGATCATTTTAGGCGGAGGAGTTTTTGGTCCTGCTGCCAGATTCATCCCTGATATCAGGAAAGAAGCGGAGAAATGGGCGCAGCCGGTGAGTATGAAGTTGGTGGAGATCGAAGCCAGCTCATTGCATGATAAAGCGGGTTTGTACGGTGCGGGATTACTGGCATTAAGAAACCGGAAAATTTAGAATCTTGTATAATAAGAAGATCGCATTTGCTGCGGCCTGTTCCGGCATGCTGATATTCGGTATGACCATCGTAACGCTGGGCTCGCTGGCCAATGAGCTGAAAACGAAATTCGAGCTGAATAATTATGATTCAGGCACCTTGTTTTCCATTCTTCCCATTGGTCTCATCATCGGCTCGCTGATCTTCGGTCCCGTCTGTGATCGATACGGATATAAATACCTCATGTTTGCTGCCGCGCTCGGCATCTTTATAGGATTTGAGGGCATTGCATATTCCCATGACGTCAATTTGCTGAGGGCATTCATATTTCTTTTTGGGATAAGCGGAGGTGTGATCAATGGAGCCACCAATTCTATTGTGGTTGATTTGAGTGATGAACACAAGGGTCCCAATCTCAATATCCTCGGCGTGTTTTTCGGTTTGGGGGCATTGGGAATGCCACTGATACTTGGGCTGCTGATCAATGTAGTGGCGCCTTTGCAGGTTCTCGCCGGATTGGGCTGGATCACACTGGTGCTGGGCTTGATATATCTTTTCACCCGGTTTCCGCCTGCAAAAACAAGCCAGGGAGGTATCCGGATCGAGTGGAGCAAACTACTGGTGCCTTTATTATTACTGATCTCGTTCTTCCTGTTTTTCCAGAGCAGCCTGGAGTCGATCATTACAAACTGGACCACCGTCTATATTGGATCAAGGGATCTGATGAGCGAAGGACAGGCATTGTTTGCCTTGTCGTTCCATATGATGGGAATGGTTGCTATGCGCATAGTAACAGGCACAATGTTGAGAAAAATATCGCAGGTGAGATTACTCTGGACTTGCCTTGTGCTGTTGATCGCAGGTGTATTGCTGATGCAGTTCGGTAATGATGTGGTCAGTGTTACAGCAGGTCTTTGTTTGTCGGGTGCGGGTTTATCGGGCGGATTCCCGGTGATGCTTGGATTTGTGGGGCACCATTTTACGGCCATTTCAGGAACAGCGATCAGTTTTGTATTTGTTGTGGCCCTGATCGGCAATATGCTGATCAATTATTTTACGGGCATCATTATACAGGAGTACGGTGTAGCCAACCTGGCGCTGGTCTGTTATGTGGAGATCCTGGTAATGGCCATTCTGTTTTATTTCATTATGCAAAAACTAAATAAAAAATAACGAATGATGTTAGCAAAACAGTGGCTCGAAAATGCAAGGGCTGTTATGACGAAGATCGAAGACACCCAGATGGAGAATATCCGAAAGGCTGCGGAAATAATGGCAGACAGTATTGAATGTGGAAGATGGGTGCACACATTCGGATGTGGACATGCAACCATTCCGGTGGAGGAAATGTATCCGCGGATCGGCGGATTTGTGGGCTTTCATCCCATGGTAGAATTGCCGCTTACATTTTTTACCCGGATCACGGGTGAGATGGGCGTGCACCAGTTTGTTTTTTTGGAGAGGGTGGAAGGCTATGGTGTAGAGATCATGAAGGGTTACAATTTCGATCCCCGGGATACTATGTGGATCTTTTCCCATTCGGGAATCAATAATGTGAATATTGATGTTGCCATTGAGGCCAAGAAAAAGGGTATGAAGGTGATCGCCTATGGATCTGCCGCTGCTGCAAAAGGCAAGCAGACACGCCATTCCTCCGGAAAAACCATTTTCGATGTGGCCGACCTGGTGGTGGACTCCTGTGCGCCGGCAGAAGATGCCAGCGTACCGGTAAAAAATCACCAGGACAAACTCGGGCCATTGTCTACCATGGCCTTTGTGACTGCAGTCTGGATGACGGTCACCACCGTTGGCGAGATCCTTGCGGACAGGGGCTTCAAGCTTCATATTCACCCCTCCCATAATGTGCCGGGAGACACCACGGCCAAGGAGAGGCTGGAAGAGGCACTGGCCACTTATAAATCACGTATTGCAGGAGTCTGATACGCCCGGTTTTATGATTTAACACTTACTATGGTCCTCTCCCATAAAAAAGGGGCTGGAAAGGGCAGTTTTTATTTAAATTCACCAACTTGCAATTGTCAAAAGCCCTTATGTTGATATCATTATACCTGCGGAGTTGTGCGATCCTGTTGCTGCTGATTATCCTGACAGATTTTAATTCGTTCAGCCAGGAAAAAACACTATTCACAAAACAGCCTTCTGCTGAAACCGGGATTCTTTTCCAGAACAAAGTGTTGGAATCACCCGAGCTGAACATTATCACCTACGAATATTTCTTTAACGGGGGCGGTGTTGCTGCCGGTGATTTCAATAACGATGGATTGGTGGACCTGTTCTTTACCGCCAATCTTCTTCCCAACAAACTTTATATCAACCAGGGCAACTGGAAATTCACTGATATCACCCGCACTTCGGGTGCAGGTGGCCGAAGGGGGTGGAAAACAGGAGCTTCCGTAGCAGATGTAAATGGAGACGGTTTCCTGGATATCTATGTGTGTTATTCGGGTGATCTGGATTCTTCACATCGTCAGAACCAATTGCTGATCAATAATGGGAATCTAACGTTCACCGATAAAGCAGCGGAAATGGGAGTCAACGATATGGGCTACTCAACGCAGTCTGCTTTTTTTGATTATGATCGCGATGGTGACCTGGATCTTTTCGTGATGAATCACAATATCAAGAACCTCCGGAATTTTGATGCAGCCTATGTCAAGAAGATGGTTGACCCAGGCGCAGGTGACAGGTTATATGAGAACAGGGAGGGTAAGTTTGTGGATGTGACCCTGAAGGCAGGTATCATTTCTAATCCGTTGGGATATGGATTAGGATTAAATATTTCCGATATCAACAACGACGGCTGGCCAGATATGTATGTGACCAACGATTATGTTGAAGAGGATTATATGTACATGAATAATGGCAACGGCACATTCAGGGAAGTGCTCAAATCTTCATTGGGCCATCTTTCTAATTTCTCCATGGGCGTTGATGTTGCAGACATTAATAATGATGGTCGTGCAGACATCTATACGCTCGATATGCTTCCTGAAGATAACCGGAGGCAGAAACTTTTGTATGCACCGGATAATTATGAACTCTATAATAATACTTTGCAGAATGGGTTCTATCATCAGTTGATGAGGAACATGCTGCAGATCAATAACGGCAACGGTACCTTCAGTGAAATAGGCCAGATCGCTAAAGTGTCCAATACTGACTGGAGCTGGTCAGCCTTGTTAGCTGATTATAATAATGACGGTTTCAAAGATTTGTTTGTCACCAATGGCTATGGCCGTGACATGATCAACCGCGACTTCATGAAATTCTATGCCAACGAGCGTTTGAAGCACATACAGGGTACTACCGATGATAAGATGTTTGGCATGCTGCAAACAATTGTGTCAACACCTCTTCATAATTATATTTTTGAAAATGTGGATGGATTGAGTTTTAAAGACAGGTCTGCAGACTGGGGTTTTGGGGAGTTGAATTTCAGTCATGGTGCAGTATATGCTGATCTGGACAATGACGGCGACCTTGACCTGGTGGTCAATTCAATGAACCAGGAGGCGGGATTGTACCGGAACAATACGATCGAAGATGCGAAAGGCGGACATTTCCTGAACGTGAATCTGAAAGGGTACGGGAAAAATACACTGGCTTTAGGTGCATCAGTATCAGTTTACGCTGGCACAAAAAGTTACTCGGTCCAGAATTATCCTGTACACGGTTTTCAGAGCGCCATGCAGGGGCCATTGCATTTTGGATTGAAAGAAAACAAAATTGATTCTATAAAGATCGTCTGGCCTGATGGAACCTACGAAGTGATGAGGGGAAATATTGGTATAGATAAAACAGTGTTGTTTGAATACAAACCGGGATTGAAGAATATCCCCCCGGCATTGCCTGCAAAAACGCTGTTCAGTGAAGCCAGTGTTTCGTTGCCTTATAAGCATACAGAAGATGTGGTCAATGATTTCAAGATCCAGCCCCTGATGCCGAATATGCTTTCCTACAGCGGGCCCAGAATTGCAACGGGTGATGTCAACGGTGACAAGCTGACGGACCTTTACATCTGCAGTCCCAAAGGCCAGAAAGGAGCGATCTTTATTCAGCTGCAGGATGGCCGTTATGTAGAGTCGAAGCAACCGGATATTGAAGCTGATGCCGGAGATGAAGATTGTGGTGCGGTGTTCTTCGATGCTGACAAAGATGGAGATATGGATCTATACGTGGTAAGCGGAGGCTATGCCATTGATGATCCATCCAGTTTGCAGGACAGGTTATATATCAATGAAGGGGGAAGGTTTCTGCTGAAGAAAGAGCTGTTGCCTGTAGATAATATTTCAGGATCCCAAGTTACTGTGTTGGATTTTGACGGGGATGGAGATAACGATCTTTTTATTTCTGGCAGAGTAAAGCCAGAGCAATATCCCATGCCGGTTCCCAGCATGTTGTTGGAGAATGACGGAAAAGGGAAGTTCACCGATGTGACATCTTCGAAGGCGCCTATGTTCAATAACCTGGGTATGGTTACGGATGCGGCTTGGGTTGACATGAATGGGGATAAGAAGAATGAACTGATCATCTGCGGTGAGTGGATGCCGTTGAAGGCATTTCATTTTGAGAATGGCAAATGCAGTGATGTTTCTGAAAAAATATTCAAAGAAAAACTGAACGGGTGGTGGAACAGGATGGCATTTGATGATCTTGATGGAGATGGCGATCTGGACATGGTAGCAGGAAACTGGGGAGATAATTCCCAATTGCATGCCAGTGCAACCCAGCCTGTTGAATTATATTATGGAGACTTTGATAACAACGGGTTCATAGATCCGCTGATCTGTTATTATATCCAGGGGACTTCTTATCCCATGGCGTCCCGGGATGAAATGACTGACCAGATCGTAAGCCTGCGGCAGAAATATCCTACCTATGATTCGTATGCAGATGTAAAGATCAAAGATGTGCTGACGCCGGAACAATTGCAAAAGGCCTCGGTACTTTCGGTGACTTATCTCAGTACCACCTGGCTGGAAAATGTGAATGGAACTTACGTGGCAAGATCCTTGCCAGTGCAGGCTGATTTTGCCCCTGTATATGCTATCCATATTGATGATTTTAATAAAGACGGGAAGAAAGATATTTTGTTGTTGGGCAATATTGAACAGACCCGGATCAAGATCGGAAAGATCGATGCGAATGAGGGTGTGGTGTTATTGGGCGATGGGAAAGGAAATTTCAGGTATGAGGATCAGACTGAGAGTGGCCTGAAAATAGGCGGTTGTGTGCGTGATGTAAAGATCATTGGTGAAAGGTCAGGCAAGAAGATCCTGATGGCAGGAGTCAATAATGGCCAACCCGTTTTTATAAATTACTAGGCCATGAAAATGAGATTATTTACTGTATCGCTGTTTATTGCTTCTTCCCTTTTTGCCGGGAAGCCAAAGCCTTCAGCCACTGATCAGTATGTGCTATGCCTGAAGAAAGTGACAGATGTGATGGTGAATGATGTGGCTTCACCGGTGGCTGCCAGCAGGTATTATGCTTATGTGTCACTGGCGGCATATGAAACTGCCACCCTGTATGCCAAACTGCCTTCTTTCAAAGGGGTGTTGAATGGTTTTAATGGAATCAGCGTATCTAAAGAGCTGCTGAACGGAACGGACAAAGATCTTGCTATTTTATTGGCCATCATGAAAACCGGGGAACGTTTGTTGCCATCGGGGTATATGGTGAAGAAAGATACGGATTCACTGATGGCAGCCTATGCGAAGAACCCGGCGTTGAATAAAACAGCCATGCTGGTTGATTCAGTTGTTGCGCAGGTGATGAAATATGTTGCGGGTGATGGATTTAACAAACTCAACAACATGCCCCGTTATATCCTTCGTAACGGTGATGGATACTGGAAGCCAACCCCGCCTGCTTTTATGGCGCCAATTGAGCCGCACTGGAACAGCCTGAGAACATTCTACCTGGATTCGGTACAGCAGTTCAAACCGGAGCCTCCTGTGCCCTATGATACGGCTAAGGGTTCATCTTTTTACAAGATGATGAAACAAGTCTATGACGTGGACAGGGAACGGGATCCAAACAAACAGGAGATCGCCAGTTTCTGGGACTGCAATCCATTTGCTGTGCAGCAGATCGGGCATGTGGAATTCGGATTGAAGAAGATCTCGCCCGGCGGGCATTGGGTAGGTATCACAGGCATTGCCTGCAGGCTAAGAAAACTGAATATTGAGCAAACTGTGCTGGTACATGCTTTAGTATCCATAGGACTCGCTGATGCTTTCATGGCATGCTGGGATGAGAAATACCGTTCTAACCGGGTCAGGCCCGAACATGTGATCCAGCGGCTAATAGACCCGGCCTGGAAGCCATTGCTTCAGACACCGCCTTTCCCGGAATATGTATCCGGGCATAGTGTGGCATCTAATGCTGCGGCTGTTATACTGACGGCTATTTTCGGAGATTCATTGGCATTCAATGATAATACCGAAATGGAATTTGGCCTTAAGGCAAGAAAATTCAGTTCTTTCAATGCTGCGGCAGCAGAAGCGTCCATATCACGTATGTATGGCGGAATACATTATATGGATGCCATTGACCAGGGTGTGTGGCAGGGCAGGCAGGTTGGTCAATTCATGGTCAACAAGATGGCGGTTCACTATGGAGCTGCAAAAAATTCAAAGTAGTTTGTAAGGATAGCAATAGAACTGCGTCTTAATGGGAAAGCCAAATGATGAAGAGGTTATTGCCCATGTTATTCTTGTTCCTCAGCCTGCACCTGGCTGCCGATGCACAGCAGGAAAAAAGAAAAAAAGATTTCAATCTTTCCGGTTCCTCACTTGCCATAGAAGGATATGACCCGGTAGCTTATTTCACCCAGGGTAAAGCCATCAGGGGAAATGCCGCCAACGCCCTGGTTTATGAGGGCGTTACTTATCATTTCTCTACTCCGCAAAATAAAGAAACCTTCAGGGCTGCACCCGCTCGCTATGAGCCCCAATATGGCGGCTGGTGTGCCTATGCCATGGGAAAGAATGGTGAAAAAGTGGAAGTGGATCCGGAAACATTCAAGGTGCTGGATGGAAAGCTTTACCTGTTCTACAATAAATACTTCAACAACACATTGAAAAGCTGGAATAAAGACGAGAGCAGCCTTCGCTCCAAAGCCGACCTGAACTGGCAGAAATTAACCAAATAAAATTTACTATGAAGATCATCTATGTAGTGGCTTTTTTGTTCCTGTACGTGAATGTACATGCACAGAAAGCCGAGATTTTTCAGAAAGATGGTGCAGCCATCAGGGGTTATGATGCAGTGGCGTTCTTTTCAGAAGGAAAACCAGTGAAGGGTGATGAGAAATATAGTTACGAATGGAAAGATGCACGCTGGCTATTTTCTTCCCAATTTAACCTCGATCAGTTCAAGCAAAGTCCTGAAAAATATGCGCCCCAGTACGGAGGTTACTGCGCCTATGGAATGGCTGACGGTCATAAAGCGCCAACAGAAACAGAGACCTGGACCATTATTGACCATAAACTCTATTTCAATTACAACAAAAAAGTAAAAGAGTTATGGAGTATGGATACCAGGGGAATGATCGAAAAAGCAGACCTGAACTGGCCTAGGCTCAGAAATGTTGAGTGAACAGGGATTGCGTTTTCTGGTGCAATTGGCTATATTGGAATACGCTGCATGGAAACAACTAAACTGAGTGAAACGGAATTCCGCAAATGGGTGGAAGATCATTCTGATCTTCTTTTCCATTATGCAGTCAGAAGGGTAGCTGATGAAGAGCTTGGTAAGGACCTGGTGCAGGATACTTTCCTGGCGGCCTGGCGAAACAGGGATTCGTTCCGTAGAGAGTCGTCAGTAAAGAACTGGCTTTTCCTTATCCTGAGATCGAAGATCATTGACCATTACAGGAAACTGAACAGCGGTGCTGTGGTGGCAGGGATCAGGAATGAGAATGAAGACGGTACTTATTTTGACCATGAAGATCACTGGCGTAAGGGGATGTATCCTTCTTCTTTCAGTGTGGATTTTCGAAATGAAATAGAGGGCCGGGAATTTTTTAAAGTATTTGATTCTTGCGGTAAAAAACTCAAGCAGATCCAGCATGCAGTATTTGTAATGAAATATGTGGATGACCTGGACAGCGAAGAGATCTGTAAAATCATGGGGCTGACATCTTCTAATTACTGGGTATTGATCCACCGCGCCAAGGTGCAGTTAAGGGCCTGCCTTGAAAAAAACTGGATAACAAAATGACCCATTCAAAGATCACATGCAAAAAAGCGGTGGACCTGATTTCAAAAAAAGAGGAAGGAAAGCTTTCTGCTTTTCAGCGTTTCCAGCTTTGGAGGCATTTGGCGGAATGCAGTTTATGCAGAAGATTTTCGGCACAAAATAAGCTGATCGTAAAAGCTTTTGGTTTGCAGCAAGCTGTGAGCAAACTGACCGAAAAGCAGAAAGAAGAGATCATCGATAGTGTCCTTGGAGCTAAGCCGGAGCTGTGAATTTAATGTCAGATTCCAGGTATTTCCGCATATCAACACCGAATGCTTCTTTGGCATGGGCCAGCCAGGTTTCATCGTCCATATTATGCGACTGCACCCATTCTTCATCTTTCAAAGATGCGCGCCATTGAATCAGACCTTCTGCATCAGGTCCGGCAGGGTTTCTGAATGAAGTTGATCTTCCCTCCAAAATATCTTTCACTACATTACCTACAACTTCCGGTGGAACATGGTTTTCCAACGAAGCAGCAAATAGTGCCTGCAGCCTGCGGTAGTAATGATAATGGGTATGCGCTGGTATTTCAGTTTCCTTGCTGAATATTGCCGTATCGATCACACCGGGTTCAACCACTGCCACCCTGATATTGAACTGGGCCACTTCCTGGGCCAGGGATTCACTTAAAGCTTCCAGTGCTGCTTTTGATGCACAATAGGGACTGTGCGACTGTCCCCATAGTTTACCGGCAACGGAAGTGATATTGATAATAGTGCCGGCTCTTTTCTGCCTCAAATAAGGCAGAACGGCCTGAATGCAGCGAATGGCGCCGAGGTAATTGGTTTCCATGACTTCCCTGTACAATTCAATGGGAGTTTCTTCAACAGAACCCATAGCTCCGATGCCGGCGTTATTCACCAGTGCATCAATATGGCCTTCAATATTCATTAAAATGGCTACGGCTTCTTTAATAGAATCACTGTTGTTCACGTCCATGGTGAGCACAGTGATCGGCAGGTGTTCTTTTTCTGCCAGTTCAATTAGTTTGGGTGATTTTTGGGGATTACGCATGGTGGCGTAAACGGTGTGACCTGCCCGGGCGAGAACTGTAGCGGTGGCCAATCCTATCCCGCTGCTGGTTCCGGTAACTAGTACAATTGCCATAGTTAGCTTTTTAGTTGTTTGAAGAATTTAGTACCTCCAAGGTAGGGTACTAGCCCTACCTTGGAGGTAGGGGAAAATCAACATCTAGTTAAGCTTTTTTTCGGAAGATTCCTAAGCCCTGATGAGTTGTTTCCAGCGCAGCAGCTCATGGCGACGCAAATAGAGTAAGACCATGCAACTCATGAATACCAGCAATGCATAAAAAAAGAGCTGGCCGTTGTCGCCCTGCACCGATATGCCGAGAATGAATATGTGAGATAAAATGGCCCCGCCCATGATGCCCAATCCCAGTACCGCACCAATGGCGGTAGTTCTGGGAATGAGTATAAGAATGGAAGCGATCAGTTCCATAACCCCGGTACCTATACGGCCCCAGGGCTCCATACCAAGGGTTGAAAAGATATAGACCGATTCTTCAGCCGCAGTGAATTTGAAAAACAAGGTTTGCAGCATGATGACTGCTGCAATCAGCCTCAATGCCCAGGTCAGGATATTTTTATTCGATTCGCTCATATGATTTTTGCCCTATAGACGCATGCGACCCGGCTTCCTTACAGTTCGGCCAGGAATTTACTGAACCATAGCACCCCTGCCTTGTTTACTATCCCGATGACGCTCGGGGATATGGAAAGGATCATTGAGATGGCTTGGGAAGACAGAACTCCCTTTGAGGCGATCCATGCCCAGTTTGGTATGTCAGAGGCTGAAGTGATCGCTCTGATGCGCCGCTCGCTGAAACGAAGCAGTTTTAATCTCTGGCGAAAGCGGGTCAATAGCGGAATCAGCAAGAAACATCTTGCCAAAAGAAATCCGGAGATCAGCAGGTTCAAATGCAACAGGCAGCGAGTCATCAGCCTGAACAAAATCAGCAAACGATGAGTGAATTACATCTGACCAATGCCCACCTGGAAAACTATGGGCGTTTTTACAGGGCAAACCTCGTTAATAGCATTACCGGTTACAAACCAGCCATGCTTATTGGTACACAAAACAAAGAAGGGCAGAGCAATCTTGCCATATTCTCTTCTGTGGTTCATCTGGGAGCCGATCCTGCCTTGGTAGGATTTATACAAAGACCAGTTGGTGTGTCTGGCGATACCTTCAGGAATATTATGGCCAATGGGGTCTATACGATCAATCATGTGCATGAAGGCTTTATAGAAAAGGCACATTACACATCGGCGAAATTTGAATCAAATGTTTCAGAGTTTGAGGCTTGTAAGCTTACGCCATACCGTATCGAAGGATTCAGTGCACCATTCGTGCAGGAAAGCAGGGTAAGACTAGGGATGGAAATGGTGGAAATAATTCCCATCTCTCATAATAACACCAAACTGGTAATAGGTCAGATCCGACATATTTTGCTTGATCAGCAATGCCTGGAAGAAGATGGAAATATCAACCTGGACAAGGCGGGTTCAGTATGCATATCAGGGCTTGAGAATTATCATAGGGTACATAAGCTAAAATCGTTTCCATATGCTAAAGTGGAAGCCCTGCCAGAATTTGACAGTTTATAATTGATTTCCGGAAGCGCTTCCACCTGGATGTATTGATCAGAAACGGAACCAGGGATAGGGCTCGTTTACAAAGTTCAGGGCCCTTGGCAGTCCATCACCTGGAAGAACTTTCAATGCCGGTAATGTAGATGGATTTGAGGGATATTTCTTCCCATCAAATTTTACTATTCTGTCCTTCCCGTTGCTGCGGATAAACAGATCTTTCCAACCGTTGGTTTTGTTGTTATCAATCACGATGGGGTAGTCGCTGACGGAAAAATGAGTTATGACATTCCCCTGGTTGTCCAGTAGATAGGGTGAGCAACCGCCAGAACCGCAGAAGTATGGGCCAATTAATCCTACAAAGATCTCCTTGTTACCATCGTCGTTCAGGTCATATTCGAAGAATATGAATTTCCTGCTGAGTGAATCGACTATATTTTTTTCCAGGTCAGCCTTAAGCTTGTCTTGTAATGTAAGCCTGACCAGGTCTGCTGTTTGTTTGGATGAAGAGTTGATACCATACTGGTCACCCGGAATAGTATCTGTTGGATCCGGATCATATGAAGGTTCGGTAACAGGAGCTGCTGCTGTAATTGTGTCCGCGGTTACGCTGGTTTCGGTTGTTGCTGCGTTCTCTTCTTTTTTATCGGCAGTGCTGCATGCAAAAGCGACAACCATAAAAAAAACTGTAATTATCGCCAGATTATATCTCATGGTGTTGTGGTCTTGATGATGTAAAAATTATACAAATTATTGGATTATAAGTTATCAATCTGACATGAATTACATGATGGTAATTGATGAAGCGACCCTGCGAGAGGGCCAATCAGTCATTTTGGTAAACCAAAATCCGGAGAGCAATATTCCTTCGAAATGCCTATTCGTTTCAAATTAAATATTGACACATCCCAATAGTGCAATTCTTGCTGCAAAAGATAATTTTTGTATTCCTAACGATTATTACGATGAAGAAGATCATGTTACTTTCAGTGTTTGCAGCATTTTTCACAATGGCCTTACATGCTCAAACTACATTAAAGCCCCACGTAGGATTGAATATTACTGATGTATCTGTAACCGGAGGAGATGCCAGTGGCAAGGCTGGCTTCCTGGCCGGATTAAGTGTTGCATTCGGGAAGAAGATCTATTTCGAACCCGGACTGCAATATGTTCAGAAGTCAACTGAGATAACAGACCTCACCAATCCTCCAGCTACCTGGGATCCCAACACAACACTGAGCGGATTCAGGGTTCCCGTTGCCTTAGGCATCAATCTTTTAGGAAATGAGAAAACCACTTTTTCACTGAGAGGTTTCGGGGGTGCTTCTGCATTCTTTATAACAAATACCAGCGATAATATTGACAAGGACAATATCAACACAACAAATTTCGGTGTGTTTGCAGGTGCGGGAATTGATGTCTGGAAAGTTTTCGTTGACTTGAGTTATGAGTGGTCATTGACCAATCTCCAGGAAAATGTATCCAATATTGAAGTGGGTAAAACACGTTCGTTTTTTTTGAACGCAGGTTTCAGGTTTAATTTCTGATCATTGGTTTTTGGTAGTATATATGTCTCCCGGGATATTTTCCCGGGAGTTTTTTATTTAAACAGTTGTCAAGATTTTTTTGGATAGGTCACACCGGCTTCATCCATCCTGGTATGTATTTTCTTAAGCAGTTCGCTCTTCAGGTGCCCCGATTCTGTGATATTGCTGATCCAGCAGGATAAGCTGAACTTCATGAACTGCGGTGCAATTTCCTGTAAATGCACTTTGGGCTTGGGGAATGGAAGTATGAAAGGCGTTTCTTTCAGTACATCTTCAACCAGGTCAGCGATCATGTTCGCGTTATTAGTGTGATCTACACAGAAGCTGGTATCGATCTTGAAATTCCTGCTGGTAAGGGTCCAGTTCTTCAATACTTTCGATATCATTTCTCCATTGGGAACTATGAATTCGGCACCATCAGCAGTGTCAACTTTGGTAGCCCTTATCCCTATATCTGTTACCCGTCCCCGCGAACCTTCCACTTCAATGATATCACCCACATAAATAGGTTTTTCAAACGCAATGATAATTCCAGAGATCAGGTTGGCGATCAGGGATTGCAGACCGAAGCCAATACCAACACCCAGTGCCCCCACAAACAGATTCAGGTTGTTCAGCGGTATACCGGCGAGCACAAGACCGATTATAAATCCCAGGGATATTACGAACAGCCTGAGCATAAGTACTATGCTTCCCAGGCTGGTTTTACCAGACACCTCGTCTGATCTTTTTTCATCAAAAAATAAGCCATCTAATAATCCGGAAAGATAGAATGCCAGGTAAACAACTATGAAAAAGGTCAGTAAACTTCCCGGGGTATAGGTAAAGTCGCCTATGGAAAGTGTTGTATTGAAAACACTGAACACATTTTCCTTCAGGAAGGAAACTGCATTAATGTTGACCAATAAGGTGCCGAACCAGAATGCAACAGCAAGGAACCGTACGAGATAGAGGAGTTTGTCGTATATCAGGTCCACTCTCACTTGTGTGAGCCGGTCAGGGGAATTGTATATGTTGGCGATGATGGCAATGAAGTCAATGAATGAAAATATGGCAACATATAAAACGATGGCGAGGAAAAAC
>JAHEFC010000326.1:3963-4935 GCA_024640385.1 Sphingobacteriales bacterium | reverse complement strand
CTGCTTATTAGGAACTGTGACGAAGGTCTTCTCTACTGTCCTGATCCTCGTACTTCTTAAACCAATACTTTCTACTGTTCCGGTAATATTGTTGACTTTAAGCAGATCGCCGGTGGTAAATGGTTTATCGAAAAATATAATGAACGATGCGATGAGATTCTCCAGGCTTTCCCTGGCAGCCAGGGCTATAGCTGCTCCTACTATACTCAGGCCTGCCAGAACCTTGGAAATATCTTCGTGGAAAACCACCTTGATGGTCACTAATACAGCCACGATCATGAGGATGACCTTCACAAAATCCTTGAAAAAAACTATGAGCTGGTTATCATCATGCTCGGGAGTCAGGTGGGCTCTTTTTTCCATGATCAGGGCCATATAATCCACCAGCCTCAATACCATCTTGAAAAAGAAAAAAATGATCAGTAATTCACCAATGGCCTCTATGATATCCGGGGTGCGGATACTGAGAAATTTCCTGTCCAGCAAACTGGGGAAGCTGAGCGTTTTAATAGCGAGGTAACTGATCACGACAAACAGGAAGCTTTGCATAGGCCCCACGATCAGATCCACAAATGCCTGCTTCTCTATCTGCCTGCCCAGGCTTTTCATGAGCATGAAAACCCATGATGAAGCATAGCGGCCTATAAACTTCTTCAGCAGGTAAGCAACAAAGATGACTGCTATTACAATTCCAAAATCCCTTATGGTGTTGTCAAGGAAAACGCGCGACCAGAATTCTTGCATGACGCAAAGATAAAGCGAAAGGCGATAAGGGAAAGGCGGGAGGCGAAAGGCGAGAGGCGAGAGGCGAGAGACGAGAGGCGAAAGGCGAGAGGCGAGAGGCGGGATATTTCTTCTCGCTCGCCTTTCGCCTCTCGCCTCTCGCCTACAATTAATATCCGCTAAAAGAATAAAGACTCACCCCCGTGCTGTCCATAACATAGATCCCAACGGGAGTGATATGCAGGTCCT
>JAHEFC010000326.1:0-3953 GCA_024640385.1 Sphingobacteriales bacterium | reverse complement strand
GCTATTACAATTCCAAAATCCCTTATGGTGTTGTCAAGGAAAACGCGCGACCAGAATTCTTGCATGACGCAAAGATAAAGCGAAAGGCGATAAGGGAAAGGCGGGAGGCGAAAGGCGAGACATGCCTTACCTCTCGCCTATTACCTCTCGCCTCTCGCCTTTCGCCTCTCGCCTCTCGCCTTTCGCCTCTCGCCTCTCGCCTACAATTAATATCCGCTAAAAGAATAAAGACTCACCCCCGTGCTGTCCATAACATAGATCCCAACGGGAGTGATATGCAGGTCCTTTGAATTGACGATGAATTCAGGCACAGGGGTTTCGCTGATCTCCAGCGTGCCGGTTTTGTAACTGAGTATCTTGCCGTCTTTGATCCCGACTATATTGTTTCCCAAAACCTGCAGGTTTTTCCAGTCGATCAGGGCGATCCTGTTTTTTAATGCCCCATAATAATCAAATATGAAAATACCTTTGGATGGATCATATAGATACACAAAACCGTTCTGGTCAAATATCTTTTGCGGCAAAGGCGCTTCATCCAGTACAAGCCTGAGATCGGCAGTTTCACTTAACAATTTTCCATCTTCCCCTACTTTCTTCAACTTGCTTTCCTGCTCATCAAAAACCCAGATGCTGTTATCGTATGCAGGCGCCACGGCTTTCACCTGGAATATATTAAGCTTTCTCAGGTCAATGGTATTAACGTCATTCAACAACCTGTCAAGCACCAGTACCGTCCTGAAATCTTTATAATAAAGAATGGTCCTCAACGGATTTGAAGCATTAATAGTGGTCAGTTTTCCATATCGTTTCACATTATTGAATACTCCCATAGAATCTCCCTTTACACTGAATTTCTTCAGCTGGTAATCGTTGGTGAGCACATAGAGATTACCCAGGTTGTCCGGAGCAAAATCAATGAAATTGCCTTTCAACTGACTGGATGGCAGATGGCCAAGGTCTTGTGCTGCTGCGATGGCGGAAATGAATAGAAATATAGTGAACAGTAGTTTCAAGCTTCATAGTTTTTCAGTTCCAGTTTCTCACCATCAAAAACAGCATAGGTGAAATACTTGATCCAGTCACCCAGGTTGATATATCTGCTCTGGGGATTCAAAGCGAAATCAATGGGAAGATGCCGGTGGCCGAAAATAAAATAATCAAAATGTTTCTGCTTCAGCTCCTCCCTGCAATAAGCAATAAGCCATTCATTCTCCTCGCCCAGAAATTTATCGTCTGAGTTGCCGGTAACAGAGCGGCTGCCCCTGCTTGAATAGTGTGCGATGTTCATTCCGATATAGGGCGGTATGATGCCGAACAGGAACTTGCAAACCGGATTCCTAAAGATCTTCTTAAGCATTTTATACCCGTGGTCACCGGGCCCTAAACCATCCCCATGACCTATATAAAAACTGCGGCCATTGAACTCATATTCTCTTGGCTCATGATATACCGGTATGTTGAGTTCCGCCTCGAAATACCCATTCATCCACATATCGTGATTGCCGACAAAAAATTCGATGGGAATACCTGAATCAGTGATCTCAGCCATCTTGCCCAGTATCCGTACAAAACCTTTGGGAACGACTTTTTTATATTCAAACCAGAAATCAAAAAGATCCCCAACTATGAAGATCCTCTCTGCATCACGCTTAGCTGTATCAAGAAATTGAATGATTTTTTTTTCACGTACCAGGCTGGCGGCGTGATCGGGTACACCCAAGTGAAAATCTGAAAGAAAGTATATTTTTTTTCCTTGCTCGATCTGCATGGCTAAAATAATTAGAGATCAGCCAGGAAGCAATATACTTCTTTAGGGCCATGAACGCCAACAACCAGGGTTTTCTCAATATCAGCTGTTCTGCTCGGTCCGGTTGCGAAACTGATCATGGAAGGAAGTTGCACGCCATATTTTTCTTTCATATGCTCCAGTGCGTCACCCACATCGTAAACGATCTGTGAAGATTCCGCAATGCAGATATGCACGGGGGCATATACAGAGGCTGTTCTTCCTTCAGGGAGCGCCGAGCTCAATACCATGGTTCCGGTTCTGGCAACCAGGAGCTCACAACTGGTGATGGCCACATCACATTCCGCGAGTGGCCTGGTACTGAAATCGCTGAATCCATTCTTTTGGAACAGGTATTTCAATCCATCTTCCACACAATACACTTCTTTCCATTTTCTTGCTGCAACGATCTCTTTGAGTTGTTGCGCAAGCTCCTGGTGATTTTCGCAATAAGCAAATTTACCCAGCAATGCAGTGAAATTCTGTGCGAACATCACTGTCAGATCATCAGTTGGAGGGAGGTATATATCATTATTATTCTCTGCCTGCGGAAAAGGCAAAGGCACCGGTTTCTCCAGTGCCTTCCTGATCTTACTTAATATATTCTCTTTAGATGAGTTCATTGCATATCAACTTAATGATCACGCCTCTGTTTTTGTATTCAACTCCTCTGCAGGGGTTGTAACAATAGGAGGCATTTCATCCAAAAATACTTTTTTATCTTCATAAGGGCGCTTTCCGATCAGCAGTTCCACATCGTCTTTATGTAATACTTCCTTATCCAGAAGTGCATGGGCCAGCGCTTCCACTTCCTTACTTTTCTCGCGCAGCAATTTCTTGGTACGTTCGTATGCCTTGTCTACCAGTATCCTCACTTCATCATCAATGAGTTTGCCTGTTTCTTCGCTGTAAGGCTTGGTGAACTGGTTCTCAGCTGAAGGGTCGTAAAAACTCACATTACCCACTTTCTCGTTCATCCCGTAAACAGTCACCATGGCATAGGAGATCTTGGTCACCTGTTGCAGGTCGTTCTGTGCACCGGTGGAAATTTTGCCGAAGAAAATCTCTTCAGCGGCCCTTCCGCCCAGGGTCATGCACATCTGGTCAGTCAGCTGATCGGTATCGTAGAGGTATTGTTCCTTAGGAGTGTACTGGGCATAACCCAGGGCTGCTACGCCTCTTGGAACGATGGTCACTTTCAACAGGGGATAGGCATGTTCCAGGAACCATCCGCAAACAGCGTGTCCGGCTTCGTGATAAGCAATGATCCTTTTCTCCTCGGGAGAGATGATCTTGTTTTTCTTTTCCAATCCTCCGATCACCCTGTCAATAGCATCCTGGAAATCGTCCATCTCCACCTGCTCCTTCCCTTTACGGGCAGCGATCAGGGCTGCTTCATTACACACGTTGGCGATATCCGCGCCCGCAAAACCCGGGGTTAGCTCGGCCAGTTTATGTATGTCAAGTTTGTTGGATTTCTTGATAGGCTCAAGGTGCACATGGAAAATGGCTTCCCTTCCCACCACATCAGGCTTGTCAATACTGATCTGCCTGTCGAATCGGCCCGGACGTAGCAATGCACTGTCCAGCACATCAGGCCTGTTGGTGGCCGCAAGGATAATGATACCGCTGTCGCCACCGAAACCGTCCATTTCAACCAGGAGTTGGTTCAATGTGTTCTCGCGTTCGTCGTTACTCATCATCATATTCTTGCCCCTGGCACGCCCAATGGCATCGATCTCATCTATGAATATGATACAGGGCGCTTTTTCCCTGGCCTGCTTGAACAGGTCACGTACACGGCTGGCACCCACACCCACGAAAAGCTCTACGAAATCGGAACCCGACATGGAGAAAAACGGCACCTGGGCTTCACCTGCCATGGCCTTGGCCAAAAGCGTTTTACCGGTACCCGGGGGACCAACCAGTAATGCACCTTTGGGGATCTTACCACCAAGTGCTGTATATTTTTTAGGGTTCTTAAGGAAGTCAACGATCTCCATCACCTCCTGCTTGGCTTCATCGAGGCCGGCAACGTCTGCAAAGGTGATATTGACCTTGGTACCCTTGTCGAACAGCTGTGCTTTTGATTTGCCGATGTTGAAGATGCCGCCGGGACCACCGCCTGCGCCGCCGCCGCCACCTACTTTCCGCATCATCAGTACAA
>JAHEFC010000325.1 GCA_024640385.1 Sphingobacteriales bacterium | reverse complement strand
TATAAAAGTACGGAAGACATGGGCCTGCTGCTGTTTGATGCAGACGGGGATCGTGACCTGGATCTTTATGCGGCATCGGGAACCTATGAGAGCCTGCCCTATACCAATGCGCATCATGATTGTTTTTATTATAATGACGGCAAAGGAAATTTCAAACTGGATACCACGGTATTCCCGCAGAATTATACCAGCAAGAGTTGTGTGAAGGCAGCGGATTATGATAATGATGGCGACCTTGATCTGTTTCTTGGAGGTCGTGTAGTTCCGGGATCATATCCCAAACCGGTGAGCAGTTTTATATACAGGAATGATAGTAAAGACGGCAAGGTAAAGTTCACAGACGTTACACCCACTGTTGCCAAAGGGCTGGCTGATATAGGATTGGTTTGCGATGCGCTGTGGACGGATTTTGACAATGATGGCCTGAAAGACCTGGTGGTTACCGGTGAGTGGATGCCGGTGATTTTTTTCAAAAACGAGAACGGGAGTTTCAGGAATGTCGGTGCCGCCTCAGGCATTGGAGGTAAAGTGGGGATGTGGAACAGTATCACCGGCGGTGATTTTGACAACGATGGAGATATAGACTATGTGGCAGGAAACCTGGGCTTGAATAGTTTTTACAAAGGCAATGATAAAGAGCCGGTGACTATTTATGCCAAGGATTTTGATAAGAATGGATCATACGATGCATTCCCTACGGTGTTCATCCCTGATGTGGCCAATGGAACGAAAAAAGAGTTTCCGGCCTTCACGCGTGACGATGTGATCAAACAGATCGTTGGTTTCAGGCAGAAATTTCCCGGCTACAAACCCTTTGCACAGGCAACCATCAAGGAGATGTTCACTGAAGAAGAAATGAAGGGGGCGCTGGTATTGAAAGCGAATGATATGCAGTCTGCTTTTATCAGAAATGAGGGTGGAGGGAAATTCACTATTACTCCGCTTCCTGCCATGGCGCAGTGGTCGATGATCAATGGAATGGTTGCCGATGATGTGGATGGGGATGGTAATCTTGATATAGTGGCTTCCACCAATGATTTTGGAACTGAGGTAACGGTGGGCAGGTATGATGCGTTGAACGCGATCCTGTTGAAGGGAGATGGTAATGGAAATTTCAGGCCGGCTTCTATTTTAGAAAGCGGGATCTTTTTACCCGGAGATGGCAAGGCTATGATCAAAATCATGTCGGCCAAAGGAAATTATCTTTTAATTGCGAGCCAGAATAAAGGGGAAGTGAAGTGCTGGTCCAGGAGAGCTGTGGGGCCATTGAGCAGGCTTGGGGATAATGATGATATTGCGATGATCAGCCTGAAAAATGGCAAGCAGCGCAGGCAGGAGATCTATTACGGCGACAGTTTTCTTTCTCAATCTTCTCGTTTTCTAACCTGGAATCCCAACATCACCAAAATTGAAATAACTGATCAAAAAAAGCAGAAAAGAATTCTGCAACCTTAAAACAATAGGCATGAGAAATTTCTCGATTTTATTCATCCTGGTACTGGCGTTTTCCTGTAAGCAGAAGGATATGAAGCAGCAGCCCAACAATCCTGCTGATGCAAGCTATCTGAATCAGTCTGTGACCAGGCTGAACGATGTGGTGATCTACGATATATTCTCTCCGCCTGTAGCCTCCAGGGTATATGCCTATTCTACGCTCGCTGCATTTGAAGCCAGCAGGTGGATGGATACCAGTTATCCTTCACTGACTGCACAGCTTAAGGGATTTCCAGAAATGCCCGAGCCTGATCCCGGAAAAACATTTGATTTCCGGATCGCCGGGATACGTGCATTTTTCAATATCACCCAGAAACTCACATTCACCAAGGACTCATCACGCATTACGGAAGAAAAGATCTTAAAGGAATTGAAGGAAGTTGTTGACGGGGAAGTATACAACAGTTCCATATCGTTCGGGGATGCGGTGGCAGAAGCGATCTGGCAGAGAGCTGCCAAAGATCAATACAAAGAAGTGCAGGGGATGCCTCGCTACACGCCAACGGATAAACCTGGCAAATGGAAGGTGACTCCTCCGGATTACCTGGATGCTGTTCAGCCATTCTGGACCATGATGAAGCCGCTGGTCATGGACAGTTCTTCACAGTTCAAGCCAATTCCTCCGCCAACTTTCAGCATGGATACCGGTTCGCAGTTTTACAAAGAGATGAAGGAAGTCTATGATGTAAGCAAATCCCTGACAGATGAACAGAAGAATATAGCGAGGTTCTGGGACGATAATGCTGCTGCCATTACTTACAAGGGGCACATGATGTTTGCCAATAAAAAGCCAAGTCCTGGCGGGCACTGGATGAATATCACGGCACTTTCGATCAGGAAAAAAAACCTGGACTGGCTGCAGGCTGCCCAGACTTATGCGCTGGTAGCGGTTTCTATGTATGATGCATTTATTTCCTGTTGGGATGAGAAATTCAGGAGTGAATTCATCAGGCCGGTGACTGCGATCAATGAGAGCATTGACAAGAACTGGCAACCTTTTTTACAGACTCCTCCTTTCCCCGAATATACAAGCGGACATAGTGTGGCATCTGCAACCATGGCAGCCATGCTCACATCGATCTTCGGCGACAATTTTGCATTCACTGATGATTATGAATTGCCCTATATCGGCATACAACGGGATTTCCCTTCTTTCATCAAAGCTTCTGAAGAAGCTTGTATGAGCAGGCTTTACGGGGGGATACATTTTATGTCGGCTATTATGAATGGCCGTGCACAGGGCCGTGCACTTGGAGCGCATATTGTGGAGAAACTGCACTATAAAAAAATTTAGTGTGCTAGCCGGTTAGTATGCTAGCCGGCTAGTGCATTAGGTAAACGGAGAAGAGAAATGGTTTCGTTGGGCGTTGAAGTACATGAGCAAAAGAAATTAAAATAAGATAAGGTTCTACTTTGAGGCAACTGGATGATCAATATAGCCTGAAAAAGATCCTGGTCATTTGGGCATTGTCTGCAATGCCGATGGGAGTTCTTGCATTTGTAATTACTCCGCGCGTGGTGGTCATTACAAATTGGCCCCCGTTGATCGTTTACTGGATAGCCGTGATCATTGGCCTGATCTGGCAATTTATCCTTTCGTTGATCATCCTTACACATGATGGGCACAAGCTGAACTGGCAGACGGTTGTAACGAGAATGAAATACCAGAAACCAGTCAATCTCAGGACCGGTAAGTCGGGCTATGGGCTGCTTTTTTTGACCTTACCGTTTATTGTTTTGAGTGCAGTGATTCAGTCCGGTATGATCAGCTTGCCTGATGTTGATGGCTGGATGAAGCCTCTTATTCAGCATCTGCCGAAATATGATCTGTCAAGTTTGTCAACAGCCGACTACAAGGGTGCCTGGTGGATCCTTGGATTGTTTATACTCACAAGCGTATTCAACTATTTTCTTGGGGAAGAATTCATATACCGGGGCATACTATTACCTAAGATGAATGGTGTTTTTGGAAAATGGGATTGGTTCTTTAACGGAATATTATTTGGGTTTTATCATCTCCACAAACCCCAGGTAATACTATCCACGGCACTCTATTTTGGATTCGTATTTGCCTTGCCGTCAAAACTGATTCAGTCAAATTGGGCTGCAGTCATTATTCATGGGTTGGAAGGGTTGCTGGGGATCATAGTGATCCTGGGAATCATTCTTGGATTGTCATAGATCTTATTATGAGTAAGTCAACATTTGTACAGAATTTCAATTGACATTTTTGATCACAGGTATTTCGGGGTAATCTGCGGCTCAATCACTAACTCGTTCATCTAATGCACTAACCGGCTAACACACTAACCGGTTAAATATCTAATCAGTGGTTACAATCGTCGCGGTGGCAGTGGTTGGCTTTTTTACAGGCCCTGAAGTTGAGCCAGTGCGCTGAAACGATCAGTAAAACTGCAGGTATCAGAAAAGCAAGAAGGTAATTGTGATAGATCTGTTTGAGGAAGAGCAGTGAGATCCCGAGCGCAAACAGAGCCGTGGGATAAACCTTATGATGGTGTTTTTTATAACCATGCCAGAGCGAATAGAACCCGATCAGGAAAGCCAGCCCGATCATCAACATTTCGAAATTTGTATTGTTGATGATATTGACGCCGAACAATGGCAGGCTGGAAAGCAACAAGGGCAACACCGCGCAATGAATGGCACAGGCTACAGAAGCGGCAATCCCCAAAGCATCATAATTTATCCTGATCATTCTCCCGGTTGAACTGCAAATATACGAAATAATTGCAACAAAGTTGCAATTATGGCTATTTGATCCTGAATTGATCGTAACTTTGAGCTGAATGAGCAAGAAGACCATATTCTATATCGCGTTCTTTACGGTCCTGGTCATCGGGTTCTATATTGTTATGACCCGTGTGACGGACATTGGCAAGCCCCAGCTGCCGGTGCTGAATACCGTGATGCCCTTCAGTTTTACCCGGCAGGATGGTCAGCAGATCAGCAATAAAGATGTGGCGGGCAAAACCGTGATCGTGGAATATTTCTTCACTACCTGCAAGGGGATCTGCCCTAAGATGAACCGGAATATGGTGAAGGTTTACAATGAGCTTAAGAACGAAAAAGACTTCCTGATCCTGTCGCATACGGTGGATCCTGAAACGGATTCTGTGGCCACCCTGAAACGGTATGCTGATTCCATCGGTGCCCAGCTGAACAACTGGTGGTTCCTGACCGGTTCTAAGGCGGAGCTGTACAGAACGGCCAGGGAAAGTTATATACTTGACGATCCCAAGAACAGCAGTAAGAATATTTCAGAGCAGTTTCTTCACACGCAGTTCTTTTGCCTGGTAGACCGGGATGGTGTAGTAAGAGGCATCTATGACGGGTTGAAGAAAGATGAAGTTGACCAGGTGATTGCTGATGCAAAACTTTTGTTACACCAGAAATGACGGATGCCTTATCCATATTAAAAAGAA
>JAHEFC010000053.1 GCA_024640385.1 Sphingobacteriales bacterium | reverse complement strand
TTGATCTTTACCCCTCCCGAGGCATTTAGTTGAGCCGATTTGCCTTCACATACGTTAATGGATGGATCGACTGTGACCTTTGCATTTTCAAACACTTTCAAATAGGTAGAGGCTGTACTGGTGCACCCTCCAACGGAAGTTCCGATTACAGTATATAACCCGGAATCCCGGTACTGAACAGATTGAATCGTGGGATTTTGTTCATTTGAACTGAACCCATTCGGCCCGGTCCAGTTAAATTTCTGGGCGCCAGATGCAGTAAATGGCACTTTCGACCCCAGGCAGCCAAATACATAGTTGGTCACTGTAACAAATGGCTGTGGAGCAACGGTAACAATTATGGTTTCGGAGGCAATACGGCATTGGGGGTTCATAACATTGTCCCCGTCGCCAACCAGAACACGGTAATAATAAACACCCCTTGAAGTATGCTTGCTTACATATGATGGGGATGTGGCAGCGGGAATATCAGACCAGGTAATACCTTCATCCAGGCTTAGCTGCCATTGCATGCGGGGTTCAGCAAAACCGCTGGAAACCTTTATTGTAAATGTATGATCCTGTGGATCAGTTTCGCAATACCTGATTTGTTTTGCTGTAGTGCCTTCAATTCCTGTTTCGATCTTCGGTCCGCAGGGTCTTAACATGATATCGTCAATGGCCAGGTCATTTCCGCATCCGCCCGGAGCATTATTGGTGATTCGTATGATCACTGTTGAAACGCCGGGGGGAGTTGTGATGTAAGTGCCGTATTGCACCCATAAAGGGGCATCCCTGGCCAGGATCTCACCCGTATTATAGGTAGTCAGTTTGGTGCCTGATAAGGTTTCGATGGTGAATGTCAGGTTAGGGGAGATGGGTTTGCCGGCACATGCTGTTAGTTTTGTCGCATTGAGTACAAAAGAAGAGAATTCATAGGTGGTATTGCCGCAAAGCGAAAAGATGGTATCTGTGTAAAAGACTCCAGGCGAAGTGGAGGCATTTACCAGCATATAAAAACCACCTGCATCATCGGGTGTATGATCGCCCACCATGGTGTGCCAGGTTTGGCCAAAACATCCAAAACTTAAGTTGGTAATCGTGTAAGATCCGTCCTCGGGGCAGGAGCCCGTTACATAATTGTAATTTGTCTTGCCGGGTTGGAGGGGAGGTCCTTGTTGTGAACCCGATCCAAACGTGATATGTGCTACCGGGTCTCCCAGGCTTCCGGTGCAAAGCTGCGATCTGGCAGATAAAGAATACAATATCCCAATCATTAAAACCAATACGGATCGCATAAAACAAATATACACAATGCTGCAGAGGAATTATATTTGCCCTCTTAATTGATAGCTATGGCTGTGATCACGCAGATACAGGAGACCGTTCGTTTTATACAAAGTGTTTATAAACATAGTCCTGAAGTAGGGGTGGTGCTTGGCAGCGGGCTGGGGAATTTCAGCAAAGAGATTGAAGTGGAGCTGGAGATTCCCTATTCTGATATTCCGCATTTCCCGGTTTCAACAGTTAAAGGCCACCAGGGCAAACTGGTTTTCGGTTTCATGGAAGGGAAAAGGATCGTAGCTATGGCTGGCAGGTTCCATTTCTATGAAGGATATACCACAGATGAAGTAGTTTTCCCCATCAGGGTGATGAAGTTTCTGGGTATCAGGTTATTGATGATATCCAATGCAGCAGGTGGCGTAAATCCATCTTTCAATGTTGGCGACCTGATGGTCATTCGCGATCATATCAGTTTTGCAACTCCCAATCCGCTGATCGGGAAGAATCAGGATGAACTGGGACCCAGGTTCCCGGATATGAGTGAGCCATATAAAAAACATTTCATCAGGCTGGCCAGGGAAGTAGCCAGGCAGTCTGATATACATATTCATGAGGGCGTGTATTTTGCTGTTACAGGCCCAACATTCGAAACCCGGGCAGAATACCAGATGATCCATCATATGGGTGGTGATGCAGTGGGGATGAGCACGGTACAGGAATGCATCATTGCCAATCACATGGGCCTGCCGGTGTTTGCGATCAGTGTGATCACAGACATGGGAATCAGGGAAGAGGAGAACGTGATCACACACGAAGAGGTGCTTGAGGCGGCAAAAGCCGCAGAACCAAAACTTACAGCCATTTTCAAGGGTATCATTGCAAGGGTGTGAATTATCATTTTTTTAAGTCAATGCCCGTGGTATTCAACTAATTTCGCTGCTGCATGGCATTGAAAAGCTCTATTTTTTTCATCATATTATTCTTTGTGTTGGGTATCCAATCGGTACTGGCACAGAATCCTTTGATGGGAAGGATACCCAGGGGCGGCGGCGGAGGTATGCGTTCCGGGGGTGATTCGATCCAGTTTGAAAAAAGGAATTTTGCCGATGATTCGGCTACTGTGCGTTTTCGATACCTCGATACAGCCAGGTTCAGAAGCCTTGATTCCTCCATAGCAGATTATTTCGAAAAAGTGCCGTTGGATGCAGAGCACATCACATTGGGCAACAATGGCACGGCTACAAGGTCCCTGCTCTTCATGCCTAATTTTAAGGCAGGTTTCGACGCAGGCTTTCATGCTTTTGATCCCTATGCTTTCCAGTTCAATGATACCAGGTTCATGACCACCAATAAGCCATTCACGAGGCTGACTTATCTTTTAGGCAGCCGGGCCGAACAGCATATTGGTATCATGCATACCCAGAATATTACACCTGACTGGAATGCAGGATTTGAGTACAGGCTGATCAATGCGCCGGGTTTTTACAATTCCCAGAATACCAATCACAAGAGTTTCAGGATCAATTCAAACTATACTTCGAAAGACAGGAGGTACAATGCATTTATAGTTTATATCAGCAATAGCCTGCAGTCTTCCGAGAATGGCGGCATCGAAAGTGATACTTTCCTGCTCAATAAGAATACAGCCTATAACGATCTGTATAATATCCCTACCAATCTGGCACGGGTTCCTACGGTGTCCAGAAATTTCTTCAATGTTGCACTGACAACCGGTAATAAATATACCGGGGCTGGATTTTTATTGAGACAGCAATATGATTTTGGAAAGAAGGATTCAACCGTTATGGATTCCACGGTGCTGAGATTTTTTCTTCCGCGTTTCAGAATTGAACACACCCTCAGGTACAGCGGTATTAAATACAGGTTTTATGATGTACAGGGTATTGAAGATACCGCTTTCTACCAGGTCAATTATGGGATCAAAACCATTCCGGATACCGTTCAGTATCTTGATAAATACAAAGAACTATACAATGATTTTTCGATCATCCAGTTCCCTGATGCCAGTAATCCCCTGCAGTTCCTGAAAGTTGGCGCATCGCTCAGTAATTATGCCGCGATAATCGGCGATACCAGGGACAATTTTTTTGATGTAAAACTGCATGGAGAGTACCGAAACCGGACCAAGAACCGGCGATGGGATATGTTGTTGTACGGAGAGTTTTTTGTAGCAGGAAGAAATGCGGGCAATTATGATTTCCAGGCCAGTCTTAAATCATTCCTGGGCCGGAAATGGGGTTACCTGGAGATCGGGGGCCGAAATGTGAACCGCAGCCCGTCTTACCTGTATCGTTACCAGACTAGTTTTCCGATTGCATTTGATGCCGGGCTGAATGATGAAAATACACTTCACCTGTTTGGGAATGTCAACAATCCCCTGCTAAAACTGAAACTGAGTGCAGATCTGATGCTGATCAGTAATTATGTATACCTGACCGAGTTTTATAAGGTCAACCAGCAATCTTCCATCTTTAATATGCTCAGAATTGGCTTGAACAAGGAATTCAGGCTGAAGAAAAACTGGAAATGGTATATTGATATTTACCTGCAGACGCTTACAGGAAACCCTCCGGTTAATGTTCCCCTGGTCTATACGAGGAACCGGTTTGCTTATGAGGGATCTGTTTTCAGGAACCTGAAACTGTCCACAGGTTTTGATATTCGTTATCACACCAATTACAAATCTGCCAATTATTCGCCTTTACTGGGGCAGTTCTTCTATCAGGATCAATACCAGGTATCAATAAGGCCGGATATTGCGGCCTATGTCAATTTCCGGATCCGCAATTTCACTGGCTTTACCAGGCTTGAAAATCTTAACTCATTGACTTTCATTAACGGATTTGGTTTTAAGTACAACAATGTGGAAACCGAATTGTACCCCTATCCGGGCCTGCTGATGAGGCTGGGGGTTATTTGGGATATGGTAAATTAACAGGTTGCAGGTTCCAGGTTGCAGGTTCCAGGTTGCAGGTTGCAGGTTGCAGCATGATTGTCTGCAACCTGTAACCCGGAACCTGCAACCTGCCACCTGCAAAAGGAGTATGCTATTAACGTTTGTTTATTGCAAATCCATGAATTCTGTACTATTTTTGCTGGTTACCATGAAACGGCTGACCGCCATATTGCTTGCCCTGATCTATATCTCTACCACCAGTGGGATCGTGGTCAATGCGCATTATTGCATGGGTGAGATCTCCTCTGTTGCTCTCGGGGCATCAAACAGCGCAACTTGCGGCACTTGCGGGATGGAAAATCAAGGTTGCTGCCACGACGATCTGCAGGTGATCAAATTGACCGAGAATCATAATATGTCAACGGTCAATTTTGAACTTCCGGTCTTTGATTCGCCAAGGCAAAACCTGGAAATCCCTGCCTATGCTTTAGTGGCTGTCCAACCGGCTTCGGGGAAGAGCCAGAATCATTCACCACCTCAGCCTTTTTCGAGGAACATTCTATACTGCGTCTACAGGATCTGATACCGTATAATAGGATCTAAATCATTTCGTTAAACTATTATCCATCAATTTATTAATCAGATCATGAAAACAAATATCATTCTCAGTATCATCACGCTCTTCATTTTTACTTCTGCATCAGCCCAGAAAAAAGAAACCGTAAAGGTCTGGGGTAACTGCGGTATGTGCCAGAAAACAATAGAAACCGCAGCGAAATCCGCCGGTGCTACTGAAGCGGAGTGGAATAAAGAAACTAAAATACTCGCGGTCTCTTATAAGGGTAAGAAGACTAATATGACGAAAATTGAACAGGCAGTGGCTGCCGTTGGGTACGATACCCAGAACCTCACTGCTACCGACGACTCATATTATAAACTGCCTGAATGCTGCCAGTATGATCGAAAGAATGCAGGTTCAGTAAAAGCAGCCGAGGATTGCTGTAAAGACGGCAGCAAATGTGAAAAGGACAATGCAAAATGTGCTGAATGTGCCAAGTGTAAAGAAGGCAAATGTGCAGAGTGCTGTAAAGACGGTGTTTGCTCAACAGGTAAAGACTGCTGTAAAAAAGCCTGATATTATATCTTTTTTGTCAATGGAGCGGTCAGCCCTGATCGCTCCATTTTTATTTTTTACACCGGCAACTTATGCTTCATATTTGAACGTAACTTTCTTTATACATTGAAAATATCATGATCACGTTTTTGAATATGCTGAAGGCGATGGTGAAAAAGTTTTCAAGGATCTTTAAGAAAGATTGTTGCACTGATACATGAGATCAAATCTGAGCAGAACCGTCTGGATGTTATCACTGGTGAGCCTGTTTACCGATATGGCCAGTGAAATGTTATATCCCGTTATGCCGCTCTATCTCAAACAGATCGGCTTTACCATTGTGGTTATCGGAGTGTTGGAAGGTTTTGCTGAAGCTATGGCAGGTTTGAGTAAATCTTATTTCGGAGGCTTGTCTGATCAATGGGGCAAAAGGCTTCCTTTTGTTCAGGCCGGATATGCGCTGAGTGCAGTCTCCAAACCGATGATGGCCCTTTTCACCAGCATCGGCTGGATATTCACAGCCAGAACTATCGACAGGCTGGGGAAGGGGTTGAGAACGGGAGCCCGCGACGCCATGCTGAGTGCAGAAGCCACGAAGGAAACCAAAGGGGAGGTTTTCGGTTTTCATCGTTCCATGGATACAATGGGAGCTGTGATCGGTCCGGCCATGGCGCTGACCTGGCTGTATTTTCGCCCCGGTGAATATAAGTTGCTTTTTTTGCTGGCATTTTTGCCGGGCATGGTGGCTGTTATTTTCACAAGCCTGGTGAAGGAAAAAAAAATACCCCCCCAGGGCAGTAAAAATGTTTCATTGCTGGAAGGCTTCAGGTACTGGAAACGTACCAGTTCGGAATACAGGAAACTGGCAGGAGGGCTGTTGTTGTTCGCGTTGTTCAACAGCTCGGATGTGCTGCTTTTTTTAAAGATGAAAGAATCAGGGCATGCAGACTCAACCATTATCAGTGTTTATATATTTTACAACCTCGTCTATGCGCTTTTCGCCTATCCCATGGGCCGGCTTGCCGATAAATTAGGCGTCCGGAATATCTTTATCTGCGGACTTGTATTTTTTGCCATCACTTATACAGGATTTGCATTTTCAGGATCCATCTGGGCCTTTCTTGCTTTATTTATTAGCTACGGTATGTATGCGGCTTGTACTGAAGGCGTTTCCAAAGCATGGATCACCAATATTATCCCCCACGGGGAAGCCGCTACAGCTATTGGCACCTACACGGGTTTTCAAAGTATTGCCGCTTTAATCGCAAGCAGCCTGGCCGGACTGGCCTGGTATTATTTCGGTCCTGCTGTTGCATTCATGTCCTCCGCTATCGTAAGCATACTCGTGATCGCCTGGTTTACACTGAAGGTCAAGCCGGTATAACAGCCGGCCATTCATTGCCGGGCTTATATTTTGAGATATATAAAAATATTACTAGGTTTGTTTAATAATAAATTTAGACAAGCCTAAAAATATGTTTAGAGGATTCGGTTTTTTGATGGTTTTTATGGTTATGGCCTGCGGAGTTTTTTCGCAGGAAATGAAGCAGGATACCACAGTGAAGAAGTATTCATCGAAAGACACCATCCCCGGATTCATCAGGCCTGATATGGACGAGATCGTGGTGTCAGGAACCATGCGACCTGTACGAAAGCTGGAAAGTCCTGTTGCTGTGGAAGTGTATAGTTCGCAATTCCTGAAGAAGAATCCAGTACCCAGTATTTTTGAGGCGCTGCAGATGGTGAACGGGGTCAGGCCCCAGCTGAATTGTAATGTCTGCAATACAGGAGATATCCATATCAATGGTCTTGACGGCCCCTATACCATGGTCACGATAGATGGTATGCCAATTGTGAGTGGCCTTTCCACCGTGTATGGGCTTTTTGGAATTCCCAACCAGATGATAGACCGGGTAGAAATAGTGAAAGGGCCGGCTTCCGGGCTTTATGGTTCCGAGGCAGTGGGCGGACTGATCAACATCATTACCAAATCACCGATGAAAGCGCCACTGGTATCCGCCGATCTGATGGCCACTTCCTGGCAGGAATACCAGGCAGACCTTTCTGCTTCATTCAGGGTTGGTAAAAGAACGCGGAGTATGCTGGGTGTGCATATGTATCACTATGATCAGCCGGTTGATCACAATAACGATCATTTCACGGATATGACCCTGCAGCAGAGATTGTCCATTTTTTCGAAATGGTCATTTGAAAGGAATTTTTCCAGACTAACGGAAATGGGTATCCGATTATATCATGAGAACAGGTGGGGAGGTGAAATGAACTGGACTGATCAGTTCAGGGGCTCTGATTCAATTTATGGAGAGAGTATTTATACAAAGCGAGCTGAATTCATCGGTCGATACCAGCTGCCCATGGATGAGAGGGTGTTGTTTTCCTGGTCTTATACCTATCACGACCAAGACTCCTATTACGGTATCACGCCATTCCTGGCCAGGCAGCAGATCGGTTTCGGGCAGCTGACCTGGGATAAAGCGGTTGAAAGGCATAACCTGCTGGCAGGGCTGGCTATGCGGTACAATTATATGGACGACAATACCGCAGCCACTTTTGATCCTTTAAAACAGGGGAACAAACCTGAAATAAGCTGGTTGCCTGGCATATTCGTTCAGGATGAGATCCGGATCAATAGCCGTCATGATCTCCTGTTGGGTCTTCGGTACGACTATCATTCAAAGCATGGAAACATCTTCACCCCCAGGCTGGCATGGAAATGGAAAACATTTGACAATGGCGTTTTCAGGTTGAACGCCGGAACAGGTTTCAGGGTGGTGAATATTTTCACGGAAGATCATGCGGCACTGACAGGTGCAAGAACTATTGAGATCAAAGAGGAGATCAGGCCTGAGCAGAGTTACAATATCAACATGAATTATAACCATAGGCTGGTGATGGATCGTTCACTTATTAATCTTGACGCCAGTATCTGGTATACCAGGTTCTCCAACCAGATCATCCCGGACTATGATACTGACCCGAACAAGATCATTTATCAGAATCTTGATGGTTATTCAGTCTCAAAAGGGATAAGTCTGAATAGTGAATACAATTATGAAAACCGTTTACGGCTGATGCTTGGTGCCACCATACAGGACGTATTTGTAGTCCGTGAAAAGCAGGAGAAACTCAGGCCCGTGTTGGTGGAGAACTGGAGTGGGGTGTGGACTGTTTCATACAGTTTTCCCAAACGCCATCTTACCATAGACTACACCGGAAACATTTATGGCCCTATGCGGCTTCCGTTATTGGGACCTCTTGATCCCAGGCCAGCTGAATCGCCGGTTTGGTCTGTCCAGAATCTGCAGGTCTCCAAAAGACTCCGGCAGTTTGAAATATATTTTGGCATGAAGAATATCCTGAACTGGACGCCGACGAAAGATGTACCCTTTATCATTGCCCGTTCAGAAGACCCGTTCGACAAGAATGTTCAGTACGATGCTTCCGGTAAAGTGATGGTCACGCCGGACAACCCATATGCTCTTAGCTTCGACCCCACATATATGTATGCCCCCAACCAGGGCAGGAGGCTGTTTGTGGGATTAAGATTCACTTTAAAACAGCCAGATTAACGGTTAAACCCGCATGCATTCGCGACCAGGAGTGAAACCCGTTAGCGTTTTGGAGATAGTGGCGTATATTTGCCTGTGCGGAAAATTTTACTGTACATACCTCTGATCATTGTGTTATTGAACACGGCATCGGCCGGGCAATTGAGCAAAATGCCCGTACTTTTTTCGCATTTCCTCGAGCATCATCATTTAAACAGTCATATCGGGTTCCTTGATTTTCTGTCCATGCATTACTGGGGTGAAGATATCAGTGACAATGACCAGGACAGGGATATGCAATTGCCGTTCAAAAGTTCAAGCCAGCACTGTTGTCCACAGATCACTTCCGTTTCTGTAACGGTGGTATCCATAGAGTATCAGCATTTCAACCTTTCGAAACCGCTGCAGCCCGTACTGGAAGAATCATTTTACATCAATACCGCAGCTTCTTCTCTATTCAGACCTCCCCGGATCTGATCCCCTTATTTCTCCTGGGGAGAAACATCTTTTTCAGGATTCAGCATCTAATAGTCAGATATGAACCCTGGTTAAGGATCAGTTATCAGCTATCCCATTCGTAAATCTTTTTATTTGAAAATATAATGCTTAATAAAGTCATTAATTTTTCTGTTCACAATAAGCTTATTGTAAGCTTGTTTGTATTGGCGCTGGTGATCTGGGGTAGTTATGAGGTCACCAGGCTCCCGATAGATGCAGTGCCTGATATTACAGATAACCAGGTACAGGTGATCACGGTTTCGCCTTCCCTGGGTGCCCCCGACATAGAGCGACTGATCACCTTCCCGATAGAACAGGCGGTGAGCAGTATTTCAGGCCTGAAGCAGATCAGAAGTTTTTCCCGTTTTGGTCTTTCCCTTGTTACCATAGTGTTTGATGACCATACAGATGTGTACTGGGCCCGGCAGCAGATCAGTGAAAAACTACAGCAGGTGCAGAGGGATATCCCTTCCGGGATCGGATCGCCTGAAATGGCTCCTGTATCTACCGGTTTAGGAGAGATCTACCAATACGTGGTTAGGCCCGAGAAAGGGTATGAAAGCAAGTATGATGCGATGGAGCTTCGTACCATACAGGATTGGATCGTAAGAAGGCAGTTACTGGGAACGCCGGGTGTTGCTGAAGTGTCGAGTTTTGGGGGTAAACTCAAGCAATATGAGATCGCAGTCAGGCAAGAACAGCTGAAAGCCTATAACATCACGATCGCTGACGTTTTTGACGCCCTTGAGAAGAATAACCAGAACACCGGGGGGGCTTATATCGAAAAAGGCCCAACGGTGCTGTATATACGAAGTGAAGGTCTTACGGCAACCATAGAGGATATAGAAAAGATCGTTGTAAAAAACCTGGATAATGGCGCGCCCCTGCTGATGCGTGATGTGGCTGTTGTTCAATTTGGTTCCGCCATCAGGTATGGTGCCATGACCTATAACGATAAGGGAGAGGTTGCAGGTGCAGTTGTGATGATGCTGAAAGGGGAAAACTCTTCAGCCGTGATCAAGAGGGTAAAGGCCCGCATAGCAGAGATCCAGAAAATGCTGCCGGAGGGTGTGGTGATTGAAGCATTCCTTGACAGAACCAAGATGGTGAACAATGCCATCGAGACCGTTGAAGTAAACCTTATGGAAGGCGCATTGATCGTGATCTTCGTTTTGGTGTTTTTCCTGGGTAATATCAGGGCAGGGCTGATCGTATCTTCGGTTATTCCGCTATCCATGCTTTTTGCAGTGATCATGATGAATAAGTTCGGTATTGGCGGCAACCTGATGTCGTTGGGTGCTATTGACTTCGGACTGATCGTTGACGGGTCGGTGATTGTTGTAGAAGCGATCCTTCACCGTTTCGTGCACTCCAAGCATTTCAGGAAAATAGGGCATATCACGCAGACAGAAATGGATGAAGAGGTCAGTCATTCCACCAGCCTCATGATCAAGTCTGCGGTATTCAGCCAGATCATCATCCTGATCGTTTATCTCCCAATCCTTACGCTTGAGGGCATTGAAGGCAAGATGTTCAAGCCTATGGCATTTACAGTTGCATTTGCCATTCTGGGGGCATTTATCCTGTCCATTACCTATGTGCCTATGATGTCTGCTTTGGCATTGAGCAAAGACCTCAGCCACAAAACTTCGGTGGCAGACAAATTCATGGCCTGGATTGAAAGGATATACCAGCCTTTACTGAGAAAATCTTTTTCTTATCCTAAGATCATCATAGCATCAGCGATCCTGATATTTGGAATTTCAATTTTTGTGATGGGCCGGCTTGGGGGTGAATTCATTCCGCAGCTGGAAGAAGGAGATTTTGCAGTAGAGACCAGGCTTTTGACCGGGAGCAACCTGAACAATACCATAAATTCAACCCAGAAGGCAACCAGTATCCTTCTTGAGCGTTTTCCGGAAGTAGAGAAAGTGGTCACCAAAATAGGAAGTGCAGAAATTCCTACGGACCCCATGCCCTTTGAAGCGGCTGATATGATGGTGATCCTGAAAAACAAAAAGCAGTGGACCTCGGCAAAAACATTTGCAGAGCTCAGTGAGAAAATGACTACAGCACTGGAGGAAGTGCCGGGCATAACGGTAGGTTTTCAGTATCCGGTCCAGATGCGCTTTAATGAACTGATGACGGGAGCCAGGCAGGATGTGGTGTGCAAGATATTCGGGGAGAACCTGGACTCGCTTACAGCATATGCCCACAGGCTTAACGGCATCATCCAGTCTGTTGACGGAGCGATCAATATTTATGAAGAGCGTGTAACCGGAATGCCTCAGGTGGTGATCCGTTATGATCGCGACGGGATGGCTAAATACGGTTTGAATGTAAGTGATGTGAACCGGGTGGTGAATACGGCATTTGCAGGTCAGGTTGCTGGGCAGGTTTATGAAGGGGAAAAAAGGTTTGACATGACGGTCAGACTTGCCGGCGACTCGAGAAAAAAGATCGGGGATATTGAGAACCTTATGGTGCCTACGGCCCAGGGTGCCCAGATACCTTTATCCATGGTAGCCAGAATTGAGGAGATCGAAGGGGTGAATCAGATCCAGCGGGAAAATACCAAGAGGAGGATCATTGTGGGTTTCAATATCAGCGGCCGGGATGTGCAGACCATTGTGAAGGAACTGCAGCAAAAAGTGAATAAGCAGCTGAATATGTCTAAGGGATATACCATTGTATACGGAGGTTCATTTGAAAACATGACTGCAGCAAAGGAAAGGCTTTCAATAGTTGTTCCGATCGCGCTGTTTCTGATCTTCCTGTTGTTATACTTTGCATTCAATTCGATCAAGCACAGTTTGCTGATCTATTCTGCCATTCCTTTATCTGCCACGGGAGGAATATTTGCCTTGTGGATCCGGGACATGCCATTCAGTATATCAGCCGGGGTAGGTTTCATTGCCCTCTTTGGGGTAGCTGTTCTAAATGGAATTCTGCTTGTTTCAGAATTCACCAGGCTGGATAAAGAAGGCTGGCACGATATTGAAAGAAGGGTGGTGCATGCTACAAAATCCAAGCTCAGGGCGGTACTGATGACGGCGCTTGTGCCCTCACTTGGTTTTATCCCAATGGCGATCAGTACAGGTGCAGGCGGCGAAGTGCAAAAGCCCCTGGCCACCGTTGTAATTGGAGGACTTATCATTTCAACCATGTTAACATTATTTGTATTGCCGATCTTGTATATCCTGTTTGAGAAGGGATTCCACTTTTTCAAACATTACAAGCCCGGTGCAGCGATACTTCTTCTGTTGTTGCCGGTATTGGCAGTGAATGCCCAGCAGAGAATAACGCTCCCTGAGGCGCTTGACAGTGCCATAAAGAACAACTTATCACTGCAGGCGTCGAAAACGCAGGTAGTCTATTCCCAGGCATTGAAATCAACAAAGCGGGATATTGACAAACTGAATGTGTCCTTTGAATACGGACGATATAACAGTCTTCAGAACGACAACAGGTTCTCATTTTCCCAGGGCATTCAGTTCCCAGGCGTATATAAGAGTCTGGGTGAAGTGAACGCGGTCAATATCAGGTTAAGTGAAACCAATCTCATGCAGAATGAGATCGAGATTAAGTCATTGATTAAATCCGTGTTTTACCAGCTGTTGGTTCTTCAGCAAAAAAGGAGTCTGTTGGAAGAAGCCGACAGTATCTACAGGAAATTCCTTGACAGGACCAGGGAGCGCTTGAATGCGGGGGATGTTGATATGCTTGAGTTGAGCACGGCGGAGAACCAGCGTCAGCAGATCGCCAATCAGTTACAGATGTTGAATGTAGACTACAAGGTATTGTTGAATCGCCTGTCTGTGCTGATCAATATGCAGCAGCTTCCTGAACCGGTTGCAGACAGTATAGTTTACCCGCTGAAGATCATCCCTGATACATCATTTCTGAGTACCAGCCCCTTCCTCAAGTACAGGCAACAACTGATAGAGCTCTCGGAAAGCCAGCATTTGCTTGAGAAAAGAAAACTTTATCCCACATTCAATGCGGGTTTCAATACCACAACCATTATAGGGTGGCAGGCTACCGGTCAGAATACTGAGCAGTATTTCAGTTCCGGCAAGCGATTCAATTCTGTCACCGCGGGTATTGGAGTTCCCTTGTTTTCAAAGGCCCAGCGTTCAAGGATCAATGCTGCTGAGGTGTTGAGTATGCAAAGAAGGCAGGAGTTGGATGCTGCAAAACAGCAATTAAGTGTAGACCTCAATAACGCCTTGGCTGTTTACCATCGTGATGTTCAGTTGCTTCAGTCTTACAGAAAGATCATACTTCCAGGAGCCACATCGGTGATCAATACCGCCACTAACAAACTCAATGCGGGAGAGATCGGTTATCTGAACTGGGTGATCCTGGTAAATCAGGCCATTCAGTCGAGAGGGGAATATTTTAACACTGTACAGCAGCTGAATGAAGCTGCCATTGTAATTGAAAGGATCAGTGCATTAAATTAAGTTTTATAAAAAATCATATGAAAGCAATAAAAATATTGACTGTCTTATTGGTAGTGCTGGCTTCCTGCAAAAACAGCAACAAGGAAACTTCTGCCACTGAAATGGCAAATTCTTCCAAATCTTCCGGCCCTGCTGATGTAGTGCAGCTTACTGATGTCCAGATGAAGAATGCGGGTGTGGTTCTGGCTAAGCCAGAGCTAAGGGAGATGCACACAGTGCTGAAAGTCAATGGAGTGATCGATGTGCCGCCGGAGAACATTGTTTCTATCAGTATACCCCTGGGAGGTTATCTGAAAAGAAGCAGCCTGATACCAGGTACTTATGTAAAGAAAGGTTCAATACTCGCAGTGATGGAAGACCAGCAGTATATACAGTTACAGCAGGATTACCTGACAGCAAAAAGCAGGCTTGAATTTCTCTATACGGA
>JAHEFC010000052.1:12490-14276 GCA_024640385.1 Sphingobacteriales bacterium | reverse complement strand
GGACTCTCTGTTTTTTCGACAACAGCTACAGGAGGCTCTACCGGTTTGGGAGGATCCTTTTTTTCAGGCACTGGCACCTCTGTTTTGGCGGCAACAGCCACAGGAGGGCTCACTGGTTTGGGAGGATCCTTTTTTTCCTGCACGGGAATTGGTTCCGCTGTGGCGAGAGAACTTCGTTCAACACTGTCGATATAATCCGGTACGCTGGCATAATAGGGGAAATCGCCGATCACTTCATCCCATTCGTCTTTAAAGTATGGATCTTCCACCTTCGACAGGTGTACTTCATGGTCTTTCCCGCTGTCGCCGTTTTTGTCTGCAGTGCCGTCCAGTTTCATGATGTCGTCGCCCGGACAATTGAAATCAGCGGCAAAACGGAATGGGGTGGTATTCGGACTGGAGATTTTCCCCCCTTTGCTTTCGATCAATTCTTTGTCCCACCAAACAATATCGCCCGAAAGATCGAAATATCCCTTGACCCTGAACCTGGAAAAGTTGGCTGGTGAATGGTAATAGTATGAGGTACCCGTTAAACTGTCGCCATTTTTGATCAGTTTAAGTTCGAGATTATATATCTTGATTCCACGGCTCAGTTTTCCCCGCCATACCCCGGTGATGGATTGCGCATGGGTAGAGTAGCAGGCTATGATCGATATCAGTATGACCAGGCAGGATCTTTTCATTGCTTCAAATAAACGATGCATTTACTGTCCATATTTCAGATTGCTTTAATTTAACAAATTTTATGGCAGAACTAAATTCAGTGCTGGGTTCGCATCCTGATGATTTTCACCCTGTTGTGCCATTTGATCCCGGTATCCACAAGCTGGTCAAACTGGATTTTACAGCAGCCAATACAGGCCTGACAGACGATATCATCAATGATGTTCAGAAATTTTCCGAATATATCGATGGTCAATTAAATTCTTTAGGTGCTCTGTACGGCATTGGAGGATACGGAGAACACAGAACCGTCTATGCCAGGAGCAGGGTATTTGATGCTATAGAAGGCGAGGAGCCAAGAAGGCTGCACCTGGGGCTGGACATTTGGGGAAAGGCAGGTACTGAAGTGTATGCTCCATTGGATGCCAGGGTTCATTCGTTTGCATTCAATGATCATTATGGTGACTATGGCGCCACCATTATCCTCTCGCATAATTACAGGGGGTTGAGTTTTTATTCGCTGTATGGCCATGTTTCTCTGAAAGATCTTGATCTGAAAGAAGGAACAGTGATCAGTAGAGGAACAGCTTTCGCTCATTTTGGTCAACCCTTTGAAAATGGCCACTGGCCGCCCCACCTGCATTTGCAGCTGATCAGAGACATCGGCTCTTACAAAGGCGACTACCCCGGCGTTTGTCGATTTTCAGAACGCGAACAATTTCTTTCAAATTGCCCTGACCCTGACCTGTTCGCAGGGCTTAATCGCTTTGTATCAAGTTAGAAATTTGTGGCAGGGAAATTATAATCAATAATGGAATCAGAGTAATTTAGTAGTAAGGAGACCGGCATCTTCAAACCTGCTTTTTATGTTGTTCAATATATCAGACCTTGTAAAAGGTTTTGTTTCCCCTGAACTGGTTTCAACAGCATCATCTTTCCTCGGTGAAGATGTGTCGGGGATCACTAAAGCTGTTGACGCTTCTATCCCGGCGATATTGTGCAGTATAGCCAATGAAGCGGAGGTCGATAGTTCGTTGGTCTTCGGCCTGGCGCAGCAAGCTGCGGGAAGTGGTGCGCTGGAAGATCTGGGCGGGCTTTTCGGAGGAAATGCCAGTCTGATGAA
>JAHEFC010000052.1:0-12480 GCA_024640385.1 Sphingobacteriales bacterium | reverse complement strand
TTGATCTCTTCATATGCCGGTATAAAACCTTCTTCTGCCACAACTTTGCTAAGTGCAGTTGCGCCTCTTGCCATGGCCGTTACAGGCAAACATGCTATATCTAATGAGCTTGATGCGGGTGGGCTGTCTAAGCTGTTATTATCTCAGAAAAACAAGATCGCTGAAGCTAATCCGGCTGGATTGGACCTGCAGGGGTTGACCGGCAATGTCAGACCTGATCGTATTCATCAGCAGGAAGAAAAATTCACGGGCATGCCCGGATGGATTATCCCTCTTCTCCTGGTAGTGTCTGTAGCATTGCTGATCTGGTATTTCATTGGCGAAAAGAAGGAATCGCCTGAAGTGTTGAATACGATCACCGTACCTGAAGCACCGGCGCCCAAACAGACGTTGAAGGTTGAACTTCCTGATGGAATGATACTTGATGCATTCAAAGGTGGAATTGAAGACCAATTGGTCAGTTTTTTAAAAGATCCCGCCTCTGAGGCAGGGAAAGACGTATGGTTCGATTTTGACAACCTGAACTTTGCAAGCGGCACGGCTGAGATCACACCTGAAAGCCAAACCCAGATCAATAATATTGCAGCCATTCTCAAGGCATTTCCAAAAGTCAAGATCAAGATCGGGGGGTATACTGACAAGACGGGTGATGAGTCTGCCAATCTCACATTGTCTAAGAATCGCGCAGAAGCGGTGAAAGCTGCGCTTAACAACGCAGGAGTGGGGGCGCAGGTAACAGAGGCGGAGGGATATGGATCACAGTTTGCCAGGATACCGGTTGAAGCTCCGGAAACAGCAAGGGCAGTGGACCGAAGGGTTTCGGTCAGCGTAAGGGAAAAGTAAATGCTTTTTTTTTATTTTCTGGCCTTAGGGATTGTAAATTTACCCTATGGCGAATGAGCATCTGAATAAGGATAAGCAGGGGTTAACAGCAGCAGACAAGGAATTTGAAAATCATATCCGGCCCTCGGTACTGGAAGATTTTTCCGGGCAGGGCCAGATCATTGATAATCTAAAGATCTTCATCCAGGCTGCCAAAATGAGAGGTGAAGCACTGGATCATATCCTGTTTCACGGTCCTCCCGGACTGGGCAAAACCACGTTGTCAAGAATTGTAGCCAACGAAATGGGCGTGCAGATCAAAGAAACATCCGGGCCGGTGATTGAAAAACCCGGCGACCTGGCAGGTCTCCTCACCAATCTTGAACCCAACGATGTATTATTCATAGATGAGATCCACAGGCTAAGTACTGTAGTGGAGGAATACCTGTATGCAGCCATGGAAGATTATCGGATTGATATTATGATCGATACGGGTCCCAATGCACGTAGTGTGCAGATCAATCTCAGCCCCTTTACCCTTATAGGGGCAACAACCCGAAGCGGATTACTGACTGCTCCATTGTTATCCAGGTTTGCTATCAAATCCAGGCTTGAATATTACTCAGCATCAACACTGCAGAAGATCATTCAGCGTTCCGCTTCCATACTTGGGGTGAGTATTTCCCCTGATGCGGCCAGTGAGATCGCGAAACGGAGCAGGGCCACACCAAGGATAGCCAATGGTCTTTTGCGGAGGGTCAGGGATTTTGCCATGGTGCTGAGCAACGGCAGAATAGACCTGGAGATAACCAGGCATGCATTGAAGGCCTTAAGTGTTGATGAATACGGACTGGACGATATGGATAACAGGATACTGCTGGCCATCATTGAAAAATTCAAGGGGGGACCTGTTGGCCTTACCACTATTGCAACTGCGGTTGGCGAAGAACCGGGCACAATTGAAGAAGTATATGAGCCTTTCCTGATCCAGGAGGGATTTTTGCAAAGGACGCCAAGGGGCCGGGAGGTAACCGGCAAGGCTTATCAGCACCTCGGAAAATATCCTGATGGCAAAGCCGGGGAACAGTTGCTTTTCAGTTAATTAAAATATTCAGTTTGCCGAGTTACAGAAAAATACATCTCATTGTTATCCTTATATTGGTTTTTCCCTTTTGGGGCCAGGCGCAGTATTATAATCTCGCGTTCCGCAACTATTCAAGTATAGATGGTCTTTCGCAAAGTGAAGTGAATTGCGTTTTTGAAGACAGGGAAGGTTTTCTTTGGATAGGCACAGGCTACGGACTCACACTTTACGATGGCAAGGAGTTCAAAACATATTATAACCGGGTTGGCGATACTACCAGTATTGGCGGCAATGTGATCATTGATATAGCACAGGATAAAAAAGGATTCCTGTGGTTCAGCATTTATAATTCCGGTATAAGCCGGTTGAATCCGGTAAACAAGAAGTTTGAGAATTATCAGCCCTCCAAGAAAAAGAATGGTGTTATAAGTGATAAGATGAATTCCCTGCTCGTGGACAGGAATGACAAGGTTTGGGCATCATCCCCCGATGGGCTTTCTGTTTATGATGCCGAATCGAACAGTTTCTATAATATCAGTTCCATTAAAGCCGGCGAGAAATTTTCCATCAATTGCATGGAAAAAGACGCGAACGGAAAAATATGGTTAGGTACGGCCAATAAGATCTATTACTCCGATGGTGATGTGCGGCATATCAGGGAATTGAAAAAAAATCTTCCCTTAAACGGGATCAACTCGTTTCAGTTTGACAGCAGGAATACAGGCTGGCTTGCCACTGATGAGGGCCTTTTCAGTTTTGAAATGACGGGTACAGACAGCATAACACTTGTACGGCCTGCATTTTTTAATGCAAAAAAAAGGGTAAAGGATATTGAGTTTGACGGGGATGGTAACTTATGGATCGGTATGCGGACTGATGGACTTGCCATTTATTTTCCAAAGACGGGATTTTTTGATCAGTTAAAGGAAGATTATTCATCATCTCGTGGACTGCTGAGTAACCGGCTGACTGACCTGTATTACGACAATAGCGGTGGTATGTGGATCTCCGGCGAAAATGGCCTTCAGAGCTTTCACAATGCAGCCCAGAAATTCAATATCTACCCCGGATTGAGTAATGTGTCGGATATGATCAGGGGCTCAACGATCTATGGCCTATACGTTGAAAATGATCTGTTTCTCCTGGCTACTTCCGGCGGAGTGATCGCTTACAACCGGGTCAACAGCCACTATCTTCCTATCGACATCAGGCATGAACTGAAAGATGCGTCTATACGCTTCCGTAATGTTCAGAAAAAGGATAAAGATAAATGGTGGGTTACGTCTGATCATGGCATGTTTGAACTGGTACGGAATAGTAAGGGCTTTGTTTTGCAAAGACCTCCCTCACTAAAAGATCCTGTATTCCGGACCCTGAGTTTCAGGAATTATTTAAACACTGGAAATTCTTACTGGTTCGGCACAACAGACAATGGTGTGATCAGGTATGATAGATCCAGTGGAATACAGGAGTGGCTGAAACACGATGAGAGGAACACACTGAGCCTGCCTGATGCCATCATCAACAAGATCGCGTATGACAGGGATGGGAACCTCATGGTGGGGCACGATAACGGGTTATCTATCCTTTATAAAGGTGCCAGGAACTTCGAAAGTTATATTTACGGTGAGGGATTGGGTAAAGGCCTTTCAAACAAGCAAGTCTATGACATGTTTGACGATGGTGCGAGGATCTGGATCGCCACATTCGGCGGAGGGATGAACATACTCGATAAGAAAACTAAGAAGATCACTTATCTCACCAAGAAAAACGGTCTCTGTGACGATGCGGTATACAACATCATGCCGGAGAATGATTCTGTGCTTTGGCTGGCAACAAACAAAGGGTTGTCAAGGCTGAACACCCGGGACCTTAGTTTTCGGAATTATGAGAAGAACGACGGCATGCCCAGCGAAGAGTTCAATATGCTTTCTGCGTATAAGAACGACAATGGTGAGATCTTCATGGGTTGTGTTGCAGGTGTGATCTCATTCCACCCTGCCAATCTTGCAAAGAATACTTTATTGCCTGGGGTGAGTCTGACAAAGATCAGGAAGAGCGGTACATACCTGGACGATTCCACTACTGCTGTGATCAACCGGGACAGGAAGATCGTGACAAAATTCGGGGAAGACCTTTTCCTTGAATTCAGCCCGATGACATTCTATGGCGTGTCTGAACCTGAATTGACCTACCGGATTTTGGAGCTGAATGAAGAATGGAAATTGGGGGAGGCCGGTGGTCTTTTACCGCTGGTCAAATTCGAACCCGGAGATTATACCATTGAGATCCGTATCAAGAATTATGCGGGTTCTGAAAGCTCTAGAACCTGGCCCCTAACCTATACCGTTCTTCCCCCGATCTGGAAAACACTGGGTTTCAGGATCAGTGTGATTTTATTGCTGATCTTGCTTTCATACCTTGCTGTAAGGGCTTATATCAGCAGGCGGCTGGAAAGGCAGCGGGTAATGTTTCTTCGTCAGCAGGCTGTGGAACAGGAGAGGTCCAGGATCTCAGCAGAGTTGCACGATGATATTGGTGGCGGATTGACGGCGATCAGGCTGATCAGTGAAATGAGCCTGGAACAGGAAAGTAACCCCGTAACCTCAAGGTATCTGCAGAAAATATCTTCTTCTTCAAACGAACTTATCCAGAAAATGAATGAGATCGTTTGGGCGCTGAATATCAATAACGACAACCTGCAGAGTCTGATCGCATATACCAGGCAGTATGCTGTTTCGTACATGGACGATCTTAATATCGATTGTCATTTTGGTACCCCCGAAAAAATACCCGATGTATCAGTGAATGGAAAAAACAGGCGGTCAGTATTTCTGTTAGTGAAAGAGTCATTGAACAACGTTGCCAAACATGCACAATGCAGCCAGGTGGACATCAGGATAGATATCGACGACAGCCTGCATATTGAAATTGCCGATAATGGTAAAGGATTTCAAAAAGACATGTCTGGCCGGGGCAACGGGCTGAACAATATGCGAAAAAGAGTACAGGCCATGAAAGGGCAGATGGAGATCCTGAATGGAAATGGAACCACGATGGTATTCGATATCCCTGTCAGAAACCTGAATGCCTGATCAACTGTTGGTTACCAGCCTGAAGCCGTTGCCATGAATGTTTACGATCTCGATGTTCGTATCTTCTTTCAGGTATTTCCTGAGTTTGGCAATATAAACATCCATACTCCTTCCATTGAAATAAGTATCGCTTCCCCAGATCTTCTTCAACGCGATCTCCCTTGGAAGCAAGTCGTTCTTATATTCTGCAAGCATTTTCAGGAGCTCGTTCTCTTTGGGTGAAAGAGTTTGTGTTTTACCATTCACAGAGAGTTCCCGCAATTTTGGGTTGAAATGGTATTGACCGAGATCGAATTCGATATTGGCAGATTCTTTATTCAGTTCCTCGTTCCTTTTCAGGATGGCCTTGATCTTTAACAGCAGCACTTCACTATCGAATGGTTTGGTGATATAATCATCCGCACCGAGTTTATAACCCTGAATGATATCTTCTTTCATGGTTTTGGCAGAGAGGAAGAATAAGGGCACATCGGGATTGATATCCCTGATCTCTTCCGCCAGCGTGAACCCGTCAACATGGGGCATCATCACATCCAAAAGGCAGAGATCGAATTTCTCACGTTGAAATGCAGCAAGGCCAAGCCTGCCGTCTCTTTCCAGTACAACTTCATAATCGTTCAGTTCCAGGTAGTTTTTCAATACCATTCCCAGGTTGGGATCATCTTCACATAATAAGATCTTGGGTTTTCCTGTTTCTGCTGCCATGCTTGGTGGGTTATTTTGTACAAATAAATATATTCCCTTTCTCTGATAAAAAACAACGCCAATAAAGTTATGTTAATAACCTTAAACCATAACCTAAGTCCCCGGTTCGGGGAGCGAGATATTGCGCCTTATCATCATCATTTAAATAATTTTTGGATTTCCCGGGCTATCGTCTTGGTTACATTGAGTAATTTACGTCAAAACATAACGAAATGGCTGATAAAGCAGCATTCCGGGAAACAGTGAACCAGGGTTATGCATTCAAAGGTGAACATTTTGATCTGGGCATTGCCATGCTGGACAAGGAAGTGGTGGAAGGGGCGATGGTGTGCCTGCCGCTGCAGACGATGAACCGTCATGGACTTATTGCAGGTGCAACGGGTACTGGTAAAACCAAAACCCTTCAGGTGCTTGCAGAGGGGCTCAGTGATGCCAGTGTGCCTGTAATGCTGATGGATATCAAAGGAGACCTTTCCGGTATTGCGGCTGCCGGGCAGATCAATGACAAGATCGCCCAGCGCCTGGCAAAAATGGGAAAAGAATTTAAACCCTCGGCATTCCCGGTTGAACTTTTATCGATCAGTGAAGAGAGAGGTGTGAGGATGCGAAGTACTGTCATAGAATTTGGCCCTATCCTGTTGTCCAGGATCCTGAACCTTAACGATACCCAGGAGGGAGTTGTTTCGATGATATTCAAGTACTGCGACGACAATCAGATGCCGCTGTTAGACCTGAAAGATTTCATCAAGGTGCTGCAGTATATTGGCAATGAAGGCAAGAAAGAAGTGGAAGCGACATACGGAAAGATCTCTACAACCACAACGGGAACCATACTTCGCAAAGTGATCGAACTGCAGCAGCAGGGTGCCGACCAGTTTTTTGGTGAGCCTTCTTTTGAGATCGACGACCTGATGCGTATCTCTGACGATGGAAGAGGAATGATCAGTGTACTGAGGGTAACGGACATGCAGAACAGGCCGAAACTGTTTTCCACCTTCATGCTCAGCCTGCTTGCCGAGCTATATGCAACACTTCCTGAAGAAGGTGACCTTGATAAGCCGAAATTCATCATGTTCATTGATGAGGCGCATCTTGTTTTCCCGGAAGCAACCAGTGCATTGTTGCAGCAGCTGGAAACAGTGATCAAGCTTATACGTTCAAAAGGTGTGGGAATATTTTTCATCACGCAGAATCCCCAGGACATTCCTGCGTCCATACTAAGTCAACTCGGTTTGAAAATTCAACATGCACTGAGGGCTTTCACGGCAGCCGACAGAAAAGCGATCAAGCAAGCAGCAGAAAACTACCCCGAGACGGATTTTTATGATGTAGATGAACTGATCACTGAACTCGGTACCGGTGAAGCATTTGTAACCGTGCTCAATGAAAAAGGAATACCTACACCTCTTGTACATACCATGCTTGTTCCGCCCAGATCACGCATGGATGTGCTTACTGAATCAGAACTGACTCAATTGGAACGCAGCTCAACACTGGTAAAGAAATACAATACGGTGATTGACAGCAACAGTGCATATGAGATCCTGACGGCAAAGCTTAAACAAGCAGCGGAAATGGAATCAAAGCCGGTAGATAAGCCTGCTAAAAAAGCGGCTAAAGAAGAATCAATTTTTGACAACACGGTGGTAAGACAAGCGACCAGAACAGCCACAAATATTATAACCAGGAGTTTGTTAGGTGCGCTCGGATTATCGGGCAGAAGCAGGAAAAAAAGTCTTTTTTGACAGGTATCTGTGCTCTAACTGCACTTCTTACGTATTAATACAAATTTAATTTTTGGGGCTTACTGATTAATTATCAGCACATTGCATTAGAACCCGAAAATTGAATCAAAAAATACCACAAAGGTGGTATGAGTGAATATAGTTTCATACATATATTTACAACGGTTTTTCATAGGATATTGGATTTTAAAAACGGGCTGGATTTCTATCCGGGCCCTTTTTTTTTAATGTGGTGAATGTGATGAATGTGGTAAATGTGATGAACCCCAACGAAGCAGGGACAATTTGTGGGGATATGAGCATTTCATCCCCTTGCATTACTTAAATTCTTGTAAGTTTTCCTTCTTCGGTGAACCTGATCTTTCCCTCATTGATCAGATAACTGATCACTTTGTGAATTGTGTCGGGATTGCCAGGAATAGTTGCGGGAATATCTTTAAGCAGCAGGTCATTTTTATTGAGTTGTTCATTGAGTTCTTCTGCAATTTTTTCGAATTCTTTCTTCCCTGCACCCGCTTTATTTTTTTTGATGCAATTGTCACAGATCCCACAATCGTTTTTGACTATATCGCCAAAATACCTGCATATATATTTTGTGCGGCAATCCAGTTTTTCATCTGCATAACCTGCCATGGCCATCACCCGGTTGGTGAATGCTTTTTTCCTGGCCAGGTATTTTTCCTGGTTGATATAAAGGTCATCTGCTTTGATCCTGTGTTGAAGGTATCTTACCTGAGGGGTTTCTTTCCTGGGCTCGTATTTTAATATGCCGAGATCTGACAGAAATTTCAGTGCGGCTTTGATTTCCTGTTCACTGGCCCGGAGAATTTTAGCGAGTTGTTTTTCAGATATGCCGGTAGGCTGGTCCCAAATGCCGCTATAAGTTCTGAGCAGTGTTTTGATCAGGGGCTCATAGGCGGGGTGCCTGCTCTCGGTATATTCAATAGTTTCCCGGTCTGAAGTGAACTGGATAAGAGATGGCAGGAAGATCTGCTCGGTAAGGCTGATGATATTTTCCTGCTCCAGTGCCTGCATGGCATACATGGTTTCAAAAATATCCAGCGAGAACCGACGTGTAAACTCGGTAAGATCAAAGTCGAAATATCTTTCTTCACCTGTTCCGGATGCGATCTGCAGATAGTCGCCCAGTGCCTGGTAGATCTTCCGAATAACGGCCATGGAAGGATACCTCGAAGCTGGCATGGCTTTCAGTTCTTCAACCGTGTTGCCATCGGTCAATAATACGGCGTGCGCGGCGGCCCCGTCTCTTCCTGCTCTTCCTGCCTCCTGGTAATAGTGTTCCAGCGAATCCGGACAGTCCAGATGCAGCACCACTCTTACATCCGGTTTATCGATACCCATTCCAAATGCATTGGTACAAACGATGAATCTTGTTTTACCCCTGATCCAGTTTTCCTGCCTCTCATGCCGGGTTTCCTGCGGGAGCCCTGCATGATAAAAATCTGCGCTGACCTTTTCCTGCTTTAGCAGGTCAGCGATCTCCTGGGTTCGTTTCCTGCTTTTGCAATACACAATACCGGAACCAGAAGATCTTTTTACCAGCTTTACCAGCGTATGTATCCTTGAATCTGACTGCACCACGTGATAAGCAAGATTGGGCCTGGCAAAACTTTTGGAGAATAATGCACCATTCCTGAATTTCAGCTGCTTCATGATATCGTCCCGCACTTCCGGTGTGGCGGAAGCCGTAAGTGCCAGCACCGGCAGCCGGGGCTTGTGATCCCTGAGCCTGGAAATATTCAGGTATGAGGGCCTGAAATCATAACCCCATTGCGATATACAATGGGCTTCATCTATTGCGATAAATGAGATATTCATGGCCGGCAGATATTCTAGAAACAGGGAAGATTGTATCCTCTCAGGCGAACAATACAGGAATTTACAATTCCCGAAGGCTGCCTCTCTCAGGGTCTGAACAATCTCACGGTAAGGCATACCTGTAAAAAGGCATAGAGCCGGAATTCCTTTTTGTTTGAGATTTTCCACCTGGTCTTTCATGAGCGCGATCAGGGGAGATATCACCAGGCAAATACCGTCCATGACCATAGCCGGCACCTGGAAGCAAACGGATTTGCCGCCACCGGTTGGCAGCAGGGCAAGGGTATCACGGTTTCCCAGGATGGAGTTCACGATCTCCTCCTGTAGCGGACGGAAAGAATCATGACCCCAGTATTGCTTCAGGATCTCTTTGGGCTGTTTGCTCACCATTAAATTTAAATCACCTTTTTGACAAACAACCTCACTGAATTGATGGCGAGCACCACATCACTCAGTCCCATCACCAATGCTGCCACCCAGGGCAGCAGGAACCCGAATGCCGCAAAAGGAATAGCGATGATATTATAGAAGAATGCCCAGAACAGGTTCTGTTTGATGGTCAGATAAGTATGCTTGCCAAGACCAAGGGCCGTGGGGAGGTTGGTCAGGCCATGATTCATCAATACCACCTGGGCAGATTGCATGGCGATCTGGGATGCATCGCTCATAGATACGCCAATTGTGGCTTTGGCCAGAGCCGGCGCATCGTTGATGCCATCTCCCACCATGGCTGTAGGGGCCTGATCATTGAGGGCACCTATCCTTTCCAGTTTCTGCTGTGGTGTTTGTTCAGCGATCACTTCTTTGATACCCAGGCTGGCGGCAAGTTTCTGGCAGGCTTCAAGGCGGTCGCCGCTTAACAAAATAGTTTTAATGCCTTTGTTGTGAAGATAATTCAGTACGTCTGCAGCTTCCGGTCTTACTTCATCTGCCATGTCCAGAAAGCCTGCCAGTTTCCCGTTTACGATCACGTAAACGTTATGGGATTTATCAGATATGAGTTCAGCTGCTGCCGCATACGAACCTGCAAAATATTCCCGACCTTCTTTATCGATCCCTTTCATGCCCAGGCCTTTGATCTCTTCAATTTTCCGCCACCTGATATCATCTTTTATTTTCCAGTTGTTGGTCACAGCACGGGCAAGGGGGTGGTTTGAATATTTCTCCAGAGAATATAATATCCTCCTGAACTGTTCATCGTTTAGTGCGGGATCTGTGACCTGGTAAGAGGAAATAGTAAAATTCCCTGTAGTGAGGGTACCTGTTTTATCAAATACAACCTGCCTGATATCTTTAAAACTTTCGAGGCTGGTTGCATTCCTGAAGAGGATGCCGCTTCTTGCTCCTCTTCCGAGGCCCACTGCTATGGCGGCGGGGGTGGCCAAGCCCATGGCACAGGGACAGGCGATCACCAGAACGGCTATGCTCCTCATCAGTGCGGTAGTAAATTCTCCCAAGATCATCCAGTTCAATGCCAATGTGAGCAGTGCGATACCAATTACTACAGGAACAAAGATGGCACTGATACGGTCGGCCATTTTTTGAACAGGTGGTTTTTCCCCCTGGGCCTGTTTTACCATCCGGAGGATATTTGACAACACCGTATTGTCACCTGTTGCAGTGACCATCGCCCTTACCAGTCCGTTCTCAATAATACTTCCCCCGATCAGATTGTCTTTGCCGGTTTTGTGAATAGGTACACTTTCTCCTGTGATGATGGCTTCATTCACATGTGCCTCACCAGAAAGTATTTTACAATCGATGGGAACCTGCTCGCCTGATTTTATAAGTACCAGGTCGCCCACTTTTAGTTGTGTATTCTCAAGGGGAAGGATGACCTCCTGGTGATCACCGTCGAATGCGATCATATTGGCCATCACTTTCTGTGATTTAGCCAGTTTTTTCAATTCACGCTGTGTTGAATCTATGGATGCATCCTCCAGGTAATTGCCAAAAAATACCAGTGTAATGATGGTTGCAGCTGTTTCATAGAACAGGTATTGCGAACCCCAGCCCATCAATGTGCCGATCAGGCTGTAAAAAAATGCTGCAGTGGCTCCCAGGGCGATCAGTACATTCATGTTGGGAATGCCGTTGCGCAGGCTCTTGATGGCGCTTCTCCCAAAGAACGACATACCTACGAAATAAACAGGAAGCGAGATGGCCAGTTGTACCCAGGGGTTCATCAGCCAGTGGATATGGACCAGCCCGTCCAGCATATGAAGCATCAATACCAAAGTGAATGGAAGGCAGAAAAAGAACCTCCTCAGGTGGTTGTGAAGAAATGGCCTGGCTGCTTTCCGAACCTGGTCATGTTCGGACTTGACATAATAACCTAATCCCTGAATGCCCTTGATGAGTTTTTCCGGTGGAGCGGATTCTACCAGATCAAAGCTTACGTCGCCGTCAATAGGATTGACCTTCACGTTCTGCTGACCCTGGTTTTCAAGGTATTTCCTGATCGTGAGCGCGCAGTTTGCGCAGGTCATGCCTTCCACTTTCCACTGAACCGTTTCCATATTACAAATTTACACATTCATGCCCCTAAAATGCGGTCCAAACGGTGGTGATTTAGCGGATTCTCGTGTATTTTACACAGATGAAAGGGGAGTATCAGTTCAGCCTTGATAACATACAGGATGCTGCACGCTGGTTCTGGGAGAAAACAGCGGATCATAAGGTTGTTGCCATGCACGGGCACATGGGAGCAGGAAAAACGAGTTTTGTGCATGCTCTTTGTGATGTAAAGGATATAAAAGACCCGGTAAGCAGTCCTACATTTTCACTGATCAACGAGTACCTGGCACCGGGCGGTGAAAAAATATACCATATAGATCTTTACCGGATCAGGGATGAGGATGAGGCCATCCAGGCAGGGATTGAAGATGTGCTTTACAGCGGCTCAGTCTGTTTCGTGGAATGGCCCGAAAAAGCGCCCGACATCTTCCCGCCCGGCACCCTGGATGTTCAACTTTTTGTAAATCCTGATCAAAGCAGGACGATTAAACTGCTTTAGTCTTAAATGTTTAGTTTTCATTTTGTAATTTTCGCCTTAATCAATTGTGCATGTCAGTCGCTAAACCTATAGTTAGTACTTCTTTCAGTTATGAGACTTTAGAGGAAACCCTTGATGTCAAGCCTAAAGGCCTTCCATTATTTGTTGGTATGCCTAAAGAAACTGATTTCCAGG
>JAHEFC010000324.1 GCA_024640385.1 Sphingobacteriales bacterium | reverse complement strand
TGTCCACCGTATAAATATTGGAAAGATTGCTTAACAAAAGACTGGCAAATCTTACATTTTGATCATAGCGGGACAGATCCCGCTTGGAAATGAATGCCGTAATTCCTTTTTCTGTTGTAGAAGGTGCAGAAGCAACATGTATGGACAGAAATAATTGGGCATTTTTCTCTTCAGCAAATTTGACCCTGTCAGGCAACGCAGTAGATTTATCATCGCCCCTGGTGAGCACCAATTCCAGGTTCGTGTTTTTATTCAGTTCTTTGACCATACGGGCCAGTTGAAGACTGATATCTTTCTCCTTCATTGTTCCTGCCATGGCGCCATTGTCGTCTCCACCATGACCTGCATCTATCACTACATAGTATTTCTGGTCAAGCTTTACCGCAGGGGTTTCATTATGTGAAATAATCGTTTTTGCTTTTACGGCAAATGTGAATACCAGCAAAAACAGCAACGGTATCATCATTAATCTGCTTAAATACATTACTCTCGGATTTGTGGTTTTTGTGATCATGGCCAATCTGCGTTTTATAGATGATTGAAAGAAAGAACTGGTGAGAATCCCGGAATGACTGGGAAATGAAGCCTCCAGGATCAGTTTTGCAAACGCATGTACATCTCCCCGGCCCACCGACCTACGGTCTGCGATGAATTCATGGATCATGGACATTTCCTGCCTGATCAGCCAGAAGAACGGGTTGATCCAGAATACCACCAGTGTGATATGGATGAAGATCTTATCCCAACTGTGTTTTTCCCTGATATGCACCAGCTCATGTTCCAGTATCCTCTTCCCGTTTTCTCCATCCAGCGAGATCTCTTCATTCCAAAAAAGATATTTGAAGAAGCTGAATGGTGTTCCCGGCTCCGTGGTATTGACGAAATAGAATTTTTCCAGTAACACGGGTTTATATTTCCTGATCATTTTTGTGATCCTGAAAATGGCTGTTGTGAATATGGCCATAAATACCATGGAGATAGATAAATAGGTGAACAGCGTGATCAGTTCAGTGGACCAGTTGATGGCAGAACCGGTATTGACGTCCAGAACATATTCATCTGCACCTGCAACGATCTGCATAGCAGCGACGATCTTACTGTCACTGTCCGCAGGTGCCATGATATTGACGTCTAACAGGGGAAGCAGAACGGAAAAAGGGATGATGGCCAGCAGGTAGAACCTGTTCCATTCATGGAATACTTTGTTCCTGAGGGCAAAATGATAATAGCCATATAGTATACCCGAACAGATAATGACCTTTATGATATAGTAGAACAGGGTGATCATTTTTTTCCGTTTTTAATTTGTTTGAGTAATAATTCCAGGTCCTGTACCGAGATCTTCTTCTTATCCACCAGGAAAGAAACCACATCCTGGTAGGACCCTTCAAAATATCCCTGGGTGAGTCCGGACAGCGCCATATTGGTAAATTCATCCCTTTCCACTTTTGGATAATAGTGATGAAACCGGCCTATATTTTTAATACCGATGTATTTTTTTTCTGCAAGGATCTTCAACAGAGTGGCCACTGTGTTGTGATGGGGTTTCGGATCAGGCATGGCATCAACTACATCTTTGAGCATGCCTCCGTTCTCCAGGCTCCATACAGCCTGCATAACCTGCTCCTCTGCTTTGGTCAATGTCTTCATGAACTAAGAATTTAGTCGAAGATAAACTAGTTTTTTAGTTCACCAAAAAATATTTACAAAGAGGGCACGGAGGGGAACACAGAGGACACAGAGAGGGACACAGAGAACACAGAGATTCACTCAGACGGCACAGCGATCCTCTGTGCTCTCCGTGTTTCTCTCTGTGCCCTCTGTGTTCTCTGTGTTCCCTGTTAATAAAGTTTCTCCTCTGTGTCTCTGTAATTTGATTTTTCGTTAATTTGACCCCCTCTTCTTTATTATTCAAAACCACGATTGATACTATGCCGGAATTCCAGGTGAAAAAGCAGCCGAAAATGTACGATGCGGTTATTGTAGGTTCGGGTGCCGGGGGCGGAATGGCCGCCTATATTCTATCCAAAGCAGGATTGAAAGTTTGTTTACTTGAGGCAGGGCCCATGTACGATCCTGCAAAAAATGTCACCCAGCTAAAAAATCCATGGGAATCGCCACGTCGCGGTGCCAGCAGCAAATTCCGGCCTTTCGGGGATTTTGATGCCAGCTATGGAGGATGGGAGATCGAGGGAGAACCTTATACCAAAGCTGCCGGAACAAGCTGGGACTGGTTCAGGTCGCGCATGATCGGGGGACGTACAAACCACTGGGGGAGGATCTCGCTCCGGTTTGGTCCTAAAGATTTTAAGAGAAAAAGTATTGATGGTTTAGGGGAAGACTGGCCCATTGGTTATGAGGATATCAAGCCTTTTTACGACAGGATAGATAAACTCATTGGCGTATTCGGAACTAACGAAGGTTTGGAAAACGATCCGGACGGGATCTTCCTGCCGCCGCCTCGTCCCAGGCTCCACGAGCTGATGATCAAGAACGCGGCAAAAAAATCAGGCGTTCCGGTGATCCCTTCCCGTTTGTCTATTCTCACCCAGAAAATAAATGAAGATAGGGGGCAGTGTTTCTACTGTTCTCAGTGTTCAAGGGGCTGCCAGGTATATGCTGATTTTTCATCTTCTTCCGTGTTGGTGAAACCTGCCATCGCAACGGGTAATGTAGATGTGGTCCCGATGGCTATGGCCAGGGAAGTGCTGACAGACGACAACGGGCTGGCTACCGGTATATCTTATGTGAATAAAGATGACATGATGGAATACCAGGTGCAGGGCAGAACAGTGATCCTCGCTGCCAGCGCTTGTGAATCTTCCAGGCTTATGCTCAATTCCAAATCCAAGCGTCATCCCAATGGCTTATGCAATTCGAGCAACGTGGTAGGCCACTACCTGCACGATTCTACCGGCGCAGCCATGGGAGGTGTGCTTCCGCAGTTATTCGGAAGAAAAAGATACAATGAAGATGGTGTAGGTGGCATGCATGTGTATACTCCCTGGTTTGGAGAAAACAAGAAACTGGATTTCCCCAGGGGTTATCATATTGAATACTGGGGCGGAATGGGTCAGCCAGCCTATGGCTTCGGCATGGGCATGGAAGGCATGAACGGCAAGTATCCCGTGAACGGGAAACAGAAAGAAGCGGGTGGTTATGGTAAATCATTGAAGGAAGATGTCCGTTTCTTCTACGGTGCCGGCGTGGGCATGGCAGGAAGGGGTGAAGCAGTTGCCACCTTTGATAACTATTGCGAAATTGATCCTAAAGTGGTGGACAAATATGGTATTCCCGTACTGCGCTTTAATGTGAAGTGGAGCGATTACGAGGTGAAGCAGGCAAAGCATATGAAGGAAACATTCAAAGAGATCATGCACAATATGGGCGCCGTGATCACCTGGGGCGACGATGGTCCTGAGAATAGCTATGGGCTCGACAGTCCGGGTAAGATCATACACGAAGCAGGTACAGCGCGGATGGGCAGTGATCCGAAAACATCTGCACTGAACAAGTGGAACCAGGGGCATGACTGTAAGAATCTCTTTGTTGTAGATGGCGCTGCGTTCACATCACAGGCAGATAAGAATATCACCTGGACCATTATGGCATTGTCCATGAGGGCATCGGAATATATTATTGACAGCATGAAGAGGAAGGAGCTGTAGAATTAAAAAGGAAAAATTAAAAAGTAAAAAATTTTTAATTCTTACTTCTCAATTTTTAATTAATTGAACTATGGACAGAAGACAATCCCTTAAAGCGCTCGCAGTAGGCACCGTCTCAGCCAGCCTTTTGCTTGATGCCTGTAAAACGGCAGATAAAAAGGCTGAGGTCGAAGTTCCCAAGGCGGAGGGACCGAAAGCGGAAGGCCCTGATCGCTATCCAGCTGAAGTGGAGCATTATAAACAGGTGACTTCGAAAACTTTTTTCAATGAACATGAAATGGCAACTATTGCAGTGCTTGCTGATATCATCATTCCAAAGGATGAAGTAAGTGGCAGTGCAACAGACGCCAAGGTTCCTGATTTCATAGAGTTCATCGTAAAAGATATGCCTGATTACCAGGTGCCCATGCGCGGAGGACTGCGATGGCTGGATGTATGGTCTTTAAAAAACTTTGAAAAAGCATTTAAAGACTGCAGTTCCGAGCAGCAGATCCAACTGGTGGATCAGATTGCATATCCCAAGAAAGCAAAACCGGACCTGGCACAGGGGGTAGCTTTTTTCAGCCTCATGCGTGACCTCACTGCTACAGGTTTCTATACCTCAGAAATCGGCGTGAAAGATGTTGGCTACATGGGCAACCAGCCAAACCAGTGGAATGGTGTTCCCGAGGATGTGCTGAAGCAGTACAACCTGGCTTATACGGAAAAGGAACTAAAGGAATGCGTGAAATATTCATAAACTAACAATCAACCATACACGAAAACAAGACCCAACATGCAGAACGCAAATAAGAAGAAGAAATACGAACGTCGCCAGTTCCTCAGGGATGCATCACTGGCCGCTGCCGGTTTCACCATCGTACCCCGTCATGTACTTGGCAAGGGATTTTTGGCGCCAAGTGATAAACTGAATATAGCAGGTATTGGAGCAGGAGGAAAGGGAGAATCAGACCTGGCTGAATTTGCTAAAAGCCCCAAGGCCAATATTGTATGTTTTGCCGATGTGGATGATCGCCAGATCACCGCATCTGTGAAACGTTTCCCCAAGGCCAGGATATATAAGGATTTCAGGGAGATGCTTGATAAGGAAGGAAAGAACATAGACGCTGTTTCAGTTTCTACTCCGGATAATATCCATGCCGTAGCAGCATTGCCTGCCATGCAACTGGGCAAACACGTTTACGTGCAAAAGCCCCTGGCGCACGATATCTATGAGGCGCGTGTGCTCACTGAGGCAGCTAAAAAATATAAGGTGGTGACCCAGATGGGTAACCAGGGTGGTTCGGGAGATGGAGTACGTCGGACCAAA
>JAHEFC010000323.1 GCA_024640385.1 Sphingobacteriales bacterium | reverse complement strand
TGTTGACAGTTTCTCTTTTGGTATTGCTTCGGTTATCATATTTGCTATTTTTATTTTGGGCATTTTTGTGAAGTATCAAAGTTTGTTTTTTTTCGATAGCATTATACATGACCAAAATCAGCACGTTTTCAAAAAGTCATCGAAACAGGGATATGGATCTGCTACAACCCATACCAGGTAATGGTTTTGGAGTTATTAAGCCCGCTGGCTGTTCTCTGAAACATTTAACAGTTAAGCGATGATGGATGCTTTGTTCAAAATTGTTCAGGGCCCTTTCATTTTGAAAAGGCATGAGGGTGGAAAAGGATGCGACTGATTTTTAACTAATGTGTATTTTCAAAAAATACGTGAAGGATGATATTCAGGGCAAACAGGTTTGTGGTGTTGTAATGATCATCGTACTGGTAAGTCAGATTGCCTTCATATGCAAATCGGGGGCCCCATGCCAGCATGGCCCCTCCGGTAATACGGACCCTGTTGAAGGCCGAGTACCGTGAATCCCAATAGGGTTCCGCATTGACATAGGGGACGATTGTGCCTTGTCCGGCTTTGTATTCTTTCTCTATCATTACCCTGGCGCGAAACCTGTATGAGAATGTTGGATCCTGACCAACCCAGCGAAAGTCAGTTCTGATACGGCTGGAGATCAGTATACCGTGTTTAAGTGGTGTCCTACGGTGAATCTCGGCAAAAAGCATATCCTCGGTGTATTCACCCGAATTTTCACCCAGGCTCCATCCCTCCATAAATCCTCCACGTACCATCCATGCTTTGATCTGCTGCGCCCTGATGCCGTCAACCAGGCCCATATGTAAAAAATGCTTTGTCTTTCCCCAGGCATAATCTGCCTGCAGGTATATGTTCAGGTCGCGGTATTTGCTCTCATTGTATTTGGTGACAGGAATGAATGCTGACAGGCGCCATTTGGGATTCAGCCTGTACCATATATCGGTTTCAGGCCAGAATTCAAGTGATGAATTTTGTGCAAAACATGAATCAGCTGCAACCAGTTTGAAAAAAATGACAAGACTGATTATTCTGAGCTGTATTAATTTTTTCATTTTCGGGACATAAGGTCAGGCTGCTAAGATAAAAGGTCAATGCAAATCTCCGTCTTATTTAATGATCACTATCATTCTTTAAACAGTTAAATAAATATAGCTTGCGGGCTTCCAAAAAGAATAGATTATGAAATACAAAATCACTACTGCCATTATTGTTATCATGGCCATTGCCTTTACTTCATGTGTATCCAGTAAAAAGTACAAGAGCATGGAGCAGCAGTCACAGAAACTCCAGTCCGAATTGTCAGCCTGTGATAATAATTTAAAAACTGCCAATGGCAAGATCGCTGATCTTAATAACCAGGTCACCAGTTTGAAAAATCAGAATGCTGCATTGGCGGTGGATGCGGCAAAATACCAGCAATTGAAGTCTGAGGCAGAAATGAAAGAGGCCAGGCTGAATGCGGCTCTGGCAGAGCAGGGTACATCCATGAAGGAGATAGAGGATAAACTGACAACAGGACTGGTTCAGCTTATGGATTCAGGAATGGTCATAACATATAAGGAAGGACTTTTGCATATAACCCTGCCTGAAAAAATGTTATTCTCCCCGGGAAGTGCAACGCTGAGCAAATCATCCAAAGATGCATTATCTCCCCTGGCTTCAATTTTGAATCAATATCCAAAAGTACAGATCTATGTTGTGGGCCATACAGACGCCCAGAAAATTCACAATGCCCGTTTTGAAGACAACTGGACCCTGAGCACCGAAAGGGCAAACAGCATTGTTCGTGTTTTGAGAGACAGTTATTCAGTTGATCCCACCAGGTTATTATCTGCAGGTAGGGGTAAATACATGCCTGTTGCCAGTAATGATACCAACGAAGGAAGAACGCTGAATCGCAGGATCGAGATCATCATCAACCCGAATCTTATTAAACTGTTCGAATTAATGAATCAATAAAGGGAGTGCATTATTATTTAAAGAGGCCGTCTCAACACTAAATGGGACGGCCTTTTTTTGTTTTGTGTGCTTGCCGGTTAACAAGTTAGCCGGCTAATGCATCAGGTAAGCAGGATAATAACATTTAGAAAGAGTCAAATCATTCAAGCTGGCCTTCATATCATTGTGGTCAGGTGGTAGCAACATGGCCTTTTTTGGATGGATATCCTTGAAATCTACTGCGTGTTTTGTGTAAAATAAAAAAGCCATCCCAATCCGTTTTGAGATGACTCTACCTTGTTTATTTAATGCATTAACCGGCTAACATGTTAACCGGCCTGCATATTTATTACCCATTGTCATTGGTTCGATGCTTCGCTCCATTTTTTTCAATCAATTCCGGCAGTTCCTTCAGTTCTTTACTGAGAAAGTAATTGAGGAAGGTCCTGATCACAGCGATTGCGCCCAGCTGAATGAGGTGTTCGTAGGTTGGGCTGGTAGTGGTTTTGATGATGTCTGAGGCAAGCTGAAATTCGAGGGCCATGGCAAGCCATCCCCCGAATTTCAGTCTCAGCCTGTTGTACAGTGGTGAGTAGTCCTTTTTGTCTTTCTGCAGTAAGAGGATGAAAGTGCTGATGAAACCATACACAATACATAATACTGCAGTGAATTCCAGTAAAAGTGAAACCACCCTGACAGTTTCACTCAATATCATTTCAACCTGTTCCATTTATTTGATCAGGAACCCGTCTTTTTTCATTTGGTCTGTTACTGCAACGGCGATATCATTGATGGTCTGTTCCATCTTTGTTGGATTCACCGTTTTAGTGGTACCAGTCCATAGCAGTTTATCAGGAGTTACAGAGTAAATTGCTGTCTCAACAAAATAATTCTTGTCGGTTGTGTAATAACCAGGCGAGCTGTACATGCCGGCGCCATATCCATAATACCTGCCATAACCGCCGTAATATCCGGTGGTGGTTCCGGGAACATAAGATGTTTCCTTCTCGATATCCGCCAGGCGTACCATCAGGATATGGGTAAATCCACCCTGTGCCAGCTTCTCATTCAGCGCATCTTCCTTCGCAGCTTTTACCATTTCTTCTGTCAAAACTGAGTAGGAGGCCACACCCTTCCCATTCAATCGTTTGACCAGATTATCCTCCACGATCCTGCGTGAAGATTCATCTTTTACAAGTCCAACAACTAATACCTTTTGATTACCAGTAGGTGATACTACGGAACCCGGATCGCGCCATGACTTAACTATTTCTGTAGATGGTCCGCAGGATATCATACCGATAAGGAAGAAAACGAATACTAAATTTTTCATAGTAAATCAAGTTTGAAAATTATAAAACAATATTTATTGGTTAAACGATTGATTTTTGATCCGACTGTTAAAAAAGGAATCCAATATGGATCAGATAGCGGAAACCTACGGACGATGTCTTGAGCGTACCAGATCCGGTAAATTCCTTATCAGAAAGCACATAATTCATGCCTGGGAATTTTTCTTCAATGATCTGGATCAGCGCATCCTGTAATTTTTCCTTTTCAGCTTCAGAAAGGTTGCCCTCTGCTTTTGCTTTTATATTATAGAAACCAACTCCTGGCCCTATCAGAACGAGGTCCAGTGTTGCCCTTTTCCAGAAAACAAACTGGTAACCCAGTTCAGCACCCACCATATTCAGGTTGAAATCCATCTCAGATTTGGCAAGTTTTTCAGATCCTGAAGTTGTCAGAAAAGAAATATCATTTGTCCGGTTCCACTGATTGAATGAATAATACGGGCCAACATATACGCCCCGTGGAGCATTGTATTTGTTAAGCTTGCCGAGGTAGAAACGGTAGTCGACTGAAAAATTGAACCCGGTGTTTTTTGCATCTGTTTTGACCTGTAGGCTGTCAAAACTTAGATTAACCAGTTTTGGAAGGGCTGTGGACCCTGCATTTATTGAAATGCTTCTGTTGGGCTTGAGCAGCCTTTCATACCCCAGTATGATAGTTTTATCAAATCCAAAGAGCAGGGCAGATGAAAGATTATACCTGATGATATTCTTTTTAGCGCTTTTCCAGGAATATCCCGTATCGGATTGCTGCGCATATATACTTCCTGATCCCAATACTAAGAAAGTCAGGAGCATTAAAGCATTAACGGAATTTTTCATAAAATGAAATTGATGGTTATTTGGGATAATTAAAGGTATTGGCTTTTAATGGGTCAGGCTATGAGTTATATCATTATTTCACTATGTAACAGTTAAATAGGGTTGGCACTGCCAGTTGGCAATTGCCGGGAAGCAGGCAATGGTTTCCCTGAATGTTCTATCTTGCGCAGGTTTGAAAAGGCGTTTACTATCCCTGGTTTGTATCTTTTTCCTTGCCCCCTTGCTGATCCAGGCACAAGAGGCACAGAAACAGGCAGTGCCCCAGAAAGATATCCTGGACCAGGTCTACCGGTTGATGAATAAAACACGGAAGGAAACCCATCCGGAAGACCTTAAGAAGAAAAAGAACATTTCCATTGTGCCGGCCATTGGCTACACCCTCCAAACGGGATTCGCAGCCATTTTAAGCGGTAACCTGGCCTTTTATACAGATACCTCCGCTGCCGCTAAAATGTCGGTCATCTCGTCTTCCATAACCTACTCCCAGTACAACCAGATCATTGTACCCATTCAGTTTAATGTATGGGCGGATGGAGACGCATGGAACATCATCACTGATTTCAGGTACATCAAATATCCATCAGATATCTACGGCCTGGGAGGTCCTGCAGATCCGGCCGTTGGTTATACGGTTGATTTCAGCGGCATCAAATTCCATCAGACTGTTTTGCGAAAAGTGAAAGGCAAGGTCTACGCAGGTCTTGGATATTATTACGATAAGTTCTATAATATCCATCCTTCTGCCTCGCTATCGCCTGAGATCGCTGACCAGGTCACTACCGTGATGGGTACCAGAGAAGAGGCCTCGGGGATAGTCGGGCGGTTTCTTTTTGATAACCGGATCAACCCGATCAACTCC
>JAHEFC010000051.1 GCA_024640385.1 Sphingobacteriales bacterium | reverse complement strand
AACCTATTGGTATGCCATTAAAAGCAATGGAGAAGTGCATAGGATCAGCAATGCCTTCACAGATAGTTTTGCAACCAGGGTATTCCCATTCACTGAAACAGGCATTGAATTCGAGGCTATCTGTTTTGATAAAAGCAAACAGAAGACCTTCCTGCTGACCAAGACTCCAAAAGAACTCAGGGATGGCCGGATACCTGCATATGTATTGGACACCACAACGGCATCGTTTCAATATGAGCCGCTCTATTCGCCCGACTCAGCAGCTATCGCCAACCTCAGGGAAAAGTCCAAATCGAAATGTAAACCCACATCGGCGGCGATACACCCGGTCACCGGGGAACTCTATGTGATCTCCGTGAACGACCGCATCCTGGTGATCATGAATAACGGCCAGGTAAAACAGGTATTTAAACTGGCGAAAGCTATGTTCCGCCAACCCGAAGGAATATGTTTTTCTGCAAACGGAGATATGTTCATTTCTAATGAAGCCCAGGATGCTGTGGCCAACATTCTCAGATTCAAATACAATCCCGGTGCTACAACTGCACAGTGACCCGGATAGCTTTAAGTCCGCTTAGTCCCTGCACCTCTTCAAGCTCCAGTTTCTCAACTTCGGGTGACAGCATGTTTTTCTTCTGTAATAAGCGGATATAGTCTTCATATTCTTCCGCTTCTTTGGCCTGCGTGTAAACAATGGCGATCTTATCAGGCTGGGTAAGCCTTTCACCGGTTGCCCGGATCCTTACTTTGTCTATCCTTTTCTTGATCAGTTCGTATCGGATATTGCTGCCGCCTTCAACGTCAAATCTCCTTTCGTCGTTTCGGAATGTGATGCAGATGGGATTGGAATGCACCAGGATGAGCTGGGTGGTCTGCAGCGGAATTTTCAGTTCCGGCAACAGTGAAGCGGTTTTTCTTGCAATATCAACCATGCATGATATCTGCCATAGCCTCAGATTCCTAAGGTACATATGATCAAACTGCCGGTCTCTTGAAATAGCATCTCCGATATAAATGTCATATTCAATGCCGTCAGTTTTATACTTGTCGAAATAATGCGGAAATATTCTCTGGAGCTTGGCTTCCTCTGCAACAAGATGCCGGGTGACCAGGCTGTTGATGGCGTTTATGCTTTCATCAAAATCCCTCCTGTTCCTGTACAGGTAACCTTTTTCCCTGTCCACCGAATGCAGGTAGTTCTTCGCCAGCCTGTCTATTTCAGATCTTTCGCGGCCAAAATGCCTGAACATGGATCTTATCTCATGTTCAAGATATTCACTTACACGCATCTCCTCTTCGGCCAGCAATACCCCGTCTACCCTGCTTCGCATCACTTCATTCCTGAAAAGGATATTGTTAAGATGTTCCCTCTCCACTTCATCCACATGCAGTTTCATATTACTGATGGTTTCCGAGATCAGGTTGAGCTGATCCAGGAGATCCTGCTGCACACAACGTAAACGCTCACCCGAAGAATTCCTTATATCGATCATTCCATATACCGGGTATACGCTGTCGAAGCTCACCGTACCCATTTCTGCATCACCGTGCTTTTCCCGGTTGCGCATGAAATTCCACGCACTCTCGGCAAACTTCCATTCAACAGAGGGCTGGATCGGCGTAAAATGCTCTTTAATCAGTTCAGCCAGCCTGCTGTGAAAATGGCGGATGCTGTTCCTGATGGCCAGCTGGAGGTAGGGCATCAGCTGGTCGATCCGCTGAAACAGCACCTGATTGCTCACGCCTCCGTCGTGGGAGATCTCCAGTATGCCCAGGAATGCGGACTTATCATACAAAGGCCGAATGGTATAATGCGGGTAAGGTATAACATGCAACCAGCGGTCCAGTAGGGAATGCCCCCCGCTGAATCGGGTATCTTCTATTTCAATATCGTTGGGATCGTCACGGAAAAGCACGCCAAGCTTGTCGTAAAGCTGAACCCTGTCTTCGTCTTTTGTGATCCGGCTGAAAAGCAGGCTCCTGGATGCATAGTGGTCTGAAAGTATATACTTGTTGTTGAGCCTGATGAACGGCGTAAATGAAGCGTCTGCATGCTGGTAACTCAGGAGACCTTTCAGCGCCCTGCTGAGTTTATCGTATCCGTAGAGCTCATCCGTATGCATATCGATCAATGCATTCTTGACTTCAGTCACGGCCTGCTCAACCGAGATATCTTCAATGCGCCTGACCAGGAAACCTTCAAACCTGAACAGAGATAATGGCAGAACCTGCCTCAGTTCGTCCAGGTCCACGATCCTGTGATCTGCTTCAGAGATCGCCCCGGCCGGAAATGGAGGAAGTTGTTCGGGCGGCAATACGTCAATGAAATTCTCATCGATATAAAGCCTGTAGAGTTGCGTATTACCTTCATCCCTGCCCCCGGGGAACAATGTTTCATCAATTCCCGAAATGCTGAAACCATAACATTTTTTCAGGATCATCCGGTAGGCCATGAACTCCTGTTTGAAACTGATCTCACGCTGATCTATCCCTTTGTGAAACCTCAGGTAATGGCCATCGTCTGAATAAAAGAAAACATTGCTGCTGTGAGACTGGTAGATGATCTCAAAACGATAAGGAACACTGATATGGAAATACAGGTGGTCAACGGTATTGGTGATCGCGAACAATGATGATACCGTAAGTTGTATGAGGTCATTGTGCTCTTCCAGCGCAGAAAGGTCTTCAACCGGCTTCAGCAGCGCAGGAGAGGATTCCAGGCTGGCGATAACATAACGGTAAAGGTCAGGTGATCTGCCATGTACGCTGAGCACCCTTTTTTTAAGAAAGTCAACGAATGGCCTGAATGAAAATGCAGCATTGATCTTTTGGTCTACTTCATGATATTCAGGATGCGGGATGAGTATCTTGCTCTTCATTATACTCGATGATAAAGTTGTTGAGGCCTTCTCCTGTGAGTATTTTCAGGTACTGCTGTTGAGCCAGTTCGAGCACGGTAAGAAAAAGAAATATTGCATGAATCCTGTCGTGACAAACATCAAAGATCTTTTCAAACGCCATAGTTTTTTCACGCTTTGATGTTTCCATCATGTATTCGCGGCTCTCCTCCATGGTATAGTTGTAACGATATACCACGTGCTGGGGTTTGTTGTTGCGCTCATACATCTTCGTCATCACCCGTTCAAACACCTTCATCAGTTTGTATAACGTGATGGTCTGGATCTCGGTTCCTTCTGATGCCTCTTCCCCGAGCGTGCTCAGTTCCCTGTGCAGGTTGCCCCTTTTCACCATCAGCATCCGGGTTGCTTCGAGCTCGGCAAGTTTAACCGATGCTTCCTTGAATTTCTTGTATTCCAGGATCTTGTCGATCAGCTCCTGCCTGGGATCGATCTCATTACCCTGCTCATCCACTTCCTTGCGCGGCAGCAGCATTTTTGCCTTGATACGCATCAGCGTGGAAACAAACAGAATGAATTCACTGCTGAGTTCAATATTCAGTTCACCCTGGGAATGGATGAACGTCATGAAGTCTTCAATGAGCCTTGTGATAGGTATATTATAGATATCCAGCTCGTCCCTTTCAATGAAAAATAATAGCAGATCAAAGGGCCCTTCAAACTGGGGTAACTTGATATTGTAAGATGGAGTGTTCATACTATAAGCAAAGAAGGTGATCTTTAATCAATCACCTTCAACCAGTTCAAATGTACTACTTGTATGATTATAATTTGGTAGTTAGTCCCACAGAAAGCAGGGATTTTATCTGCGTGCGGGGGGCATTGCTGTTTTCACCGAATAAACGCACATCATCATCGTAGATCAGGTCAAAATTATAGGTAACACCCAGCCATTTATTGACTTTTAACGTGAGCACGTTTGTCCAGAAAATATCCACATTCTGTGGATTGCTCAGATAATTTGAATAAAGATCAAGCCGACTTCGCAGATTTACGTTTTTCATAATGTCTTTCTTGAATATTGCGGAGAGGTAGGCGCCAGCCTCAAAACGGGTTGACTGACCGGGATCAAGGCCATAGCGTTCCTGCAAATTGTCTTTTGTCACAACAGTCCACCTGCCGGAGATCGGAGAAAGGAACACATTGAAATAATCTGCCGGGGTCCAGTCAAAACCCGGTGCAACAGTGATATATGCGGGAGCGAAGAAAGCAGAAGTCAGCTCATAGGGTGTTTTTCCATAATCATAGCCTTCATTGAACTGCGTTCTGAAATTACCCACCACGCCAAAACCCCATTTTTTTGATAAGGTGCGTGTCCACTTGGTATAATAATCTATCCGGTCGTCCGTTTTCCTGGTGCCCTGTGAAGTGGTTCTCTGCAATGCATAAAACAGATCGAGGTTGTTGATCCACCGGGTCTTCTCGGTTTTATAGGTAGCAAAAAGGTTCACATTGGCATTTATGGCCATTGAACTTTGTTCCGCACCTGCTGCCCAGTTGCTGGAATTACCCTGGGCTATACCCAGACTGAGGTTGGCACCTTTTTTCCAACCATGTTTATGAGAAGTATCGTCCGCAATTGTTTTTTCAGCAGTACTTTTTAGTTCAGTAATGGTCTTGTCCTGTGCCATACCAATGGTTGCTACCATCAGCATGGCCGCACTAATAACATATTTCATGTAGCGTGATTTTATTTTTTCTTCAATTCATCCCGGATCTCTGTAAGCAATGCTTCTGTAGCTGATGGCGCTGGCGCGGCTTCAGGAGTTTTGGCCTTGAACCTGTTTATAGCTTTCACGATCAGGAATAAAACGAAAGCTATGATGATGAAATCGAGAACAGCCTGCATGAACAAACCGATCTTGATGGGCCCGAGCTTTACATCATTGAATTTTTCAGGATCGCCGGTGAACAAGGCAATAATGGGAGTGATCACATCGGTCACCAGGGCAGTCACAATTTTACCGAAAGCTCCACCAATGATCACACCAATAGCGAGATCCATTACATTACCCTTGATGGCAAACTCTTTGAATTCCTTAATAAATCCCATAATTGAAGTTTTAGCATTTGATGTACCAAAATTAGCCTTGTATCCAAACCTGGCCAATTTTCACCTGACCATATGTGTTACATATTCTAAATAACCACCTAAATGCAGGTGGCAGGTTGCAGGCGGCAGGTGGCAGGTTGGAACCTGCTATTGCAACCTGCAACCTGTAACCTGTAACCTGCAACCTGCAACCTGCTATAGTAGTCTGCAACCTGAATTCTTATCTTTAGGCTTTATGGACAACACTTCCCGCAGCAGTCCGCTTCTACACTGGACCATCTTCATTATCCTTTCCATCATCTGGGGGTCTTCATTTATTTTAATGAAAGAAGGGATGAAAAGCCTGAATGCCTGGCAGGTTGCCTCTATCAGGATATTTTCAGCCGGAATGGTACTGCTGCCCGTCACCCTAAGGCAACTCAGATCCATACCTGGAAAAGAATTACCACGCATTTTCCTGTCGGGACTGTTGGGGACTTTTATCCCGGCCTATCTGTTCTGCCTGGCTGAAACAAAACTGGACAGCGGAGTGGCTGGTATCCTGAATGCATTGACCCCGCTATTTACCATTTTGATCGGCGCCCTATTTTTCCAAACAAAACTTCCTATCAATAAATGGCTGGGGGTGTTTGTAGGTTTTGCAGGACTGGTGATGCTGGTGACTGCCGGCAAGGATGTCAAGTTCAGCAATATGGGATATTCCACTTACATCATCTTTGCAACTATCTGTTACGGTCTTAACGTGAATATGGTCAGCCTGCACCTGAAACATATACCTTCCCTGACCCTGGCATCCATAGCATTTGGCCTGCTGATCATACCCTCAGGATTGATCTTATTCTATACCGGTTACACCAGTCAAACTGCCATTAATGGATTCTGGTATTCCACTGGCGCTTCGGCAGTTTTAGGCATTTTCGGTACAGCTGTAGCTTCCGTGTTATTTTACATGCTCATGAAAAGAGCAGGCCCTCTGTTCGCTTCCATGGTCACCTATGGAATTCCTTTTGTGGCCCTGTTCTGGGGATTTCTGGCCGGAGAAACGATCACCATCGTTCAGATCGCCTGCCTGGCAATCATCCTTGCAGGTGTTTACCTGGCCAACCGCAACCGATAATCGGCTAGACCGACATCACTTCTTTTTCCTTCTGGGCAAGATGTTTATCTACAATGGATATATACTTGTCCGTCATTTCCTGTACCTCGTCTTCAGAATCTTTAGCCAGGTCTTCACTCAGACCGTCTTTTTTAAGTCTTTTGATATGTTCAATTGCATCCCGGCGGATATTACGAATGGCCACTTTAGAATGTTCCCCTTCCTGGTGTACCCGTTTCACAATCTCCTTTCTTCTTTCTTCAGTCAGCGGAGGGAGGAAGATCCTGATGATGGTTCCATCGTTCTGTGGCGTCACACCCAGGTTAGCTGCAATAATCGATCTCTCTATTGGCTGGAGCATATTTTTCTCCCAGGGCTGTATCACCAGGGTTCTGGCATCTGTCACAGAAATATTTCCCACCTGGTTGATAGGTGTAGGGTTTCCATAATAATCCACTACAAGACCGTCGAACATATTGGGATTGGCCCTGCCTGCACGGATCTTTATCAGTTCTGCTTCCAGGTGATTGATCGCTTTGTCCATACTATCCAAAGCATTGGCGGAGATACTGTTCAATTCGTCTGACATAACTATACGTTGATAATTGCGTGCAAATCTAAAGAAAGCACCTGAATCAGTCTAAAAAACCGGATTTTTTGAGTTGAGCCTCCTGAATAATAACATGAACTGCCCGATCTAGTTTTGTTCAGGATGAATAAAAGTCTTTTTCTTGAGCTGGAGGATCTTGGAAGTCAGCTGGCTGGTTTCTTCCAGTGGGAGCTGGTCCAGGTCTTGTTTGCGCTTGCGGGTATAGAAAAGAACACCTGTGAACAAAAGGATCAGTGAAACCAGCATAGCGATCAGGTAAGTACAATTCATGTCACGGCAGAGGTATGCCAGGCCGATAAAGAATATATTGACACCTACACAGGTATATGTTATCTGTGAATGGGAAAGATCATGATCCATCAGAAGATGGTGGATATGATTTCTATCGGGCGAAAACGGTGAACGCCTGCTGAGTATTCTCAATGAGAATACACGAAGCGTATCAAACAGTGGCACCATAAGGATCGCAAATCCAATGGCCGGTGAAGCCGAAATAGGCACTGTTGAAGCCGGACTATCGGCCACATTAATAAATCTGATCACCAGTATGGCATTGACCATCCCGATCAGCAATGATCCGGTATCTCCCATGAAGATCTTTGCCGGGGAATGATTGAAGATGAGGAATGCGATCAGGCTTCCGGCAAGGCAGAAGGCAAGCGTTGCATACTCCACTTCACCAATAATATAAAAATAAATACCGAATACAAGAGATGTCATTAACCCAAGGCTGCCCGCAAGTCCATCCACTCCATCGATCAGGTTAAATGAATTAATGATAACAATGATGGTCAGATAGGTAAATGCAAGAGAGAAAAATTCAGGTAGTTCATTCACGCCCAGAAATCCATGCATACTGCTGATGACCAGGCCGCCTTTGTAAATGATCAGGAAGGCTGCGATCACCTGCCCGATGAATTTCTTCATAGGAGATATGACAAGGATGTCATCCTTCAACCCCAGGAAAAAAATCACTAAAGCGGCTGCAAAAAAATATTGAAAGTCCGGGGTGTTGGAAAAACTGATGGTGAACAGACTGGCAAGAACAAAACCGGCAAAAATCCCGAGTCCACCCAAAGACGGAATGGGAAGAATATGGATCTTCCTTTCATCCGGATGGTCAAAAAGTTTCTTGGTGTTAGCTACCTGGATGATGATAGGAATAGCAGCAAACGTGATGATGAAGGCTATAGCTGATCCCAATAATATCTTATCCATCAATCCGTAGTTTGGCTAACAAAAATAGGTTGATTTGTCTTTGATTCAAAGGCAATTATATGATTTCATGATTGTTTTCATGTGTCATATTACCGCCCTTTATGATAACGCCACAAATAATGGATAAGTATATCATTCAGCAATTTATATGCTTAATTACCTGCTTATACGATTTCGCACTATTCTTTGCCTGCCTTAGCAATAAATTATAGCTTTGCGGCAGATTTTTAGCATTATGAGCAATCTGAAGCAAATAGCAAGCCAAGTCAGGAGAGACGTAGTAAGAATGGTTCATGGGGTGCAAAGTGGACATCCCGGTGGTTCCCTGGGGTGTGCCGACTTCCTTACTGCCCTTTATTTCAAGGTCATGGAACATAAGCCGGACTTTGATATGAATGGAGTTAACGAAGATCTGTTCTTCCTTTCCAATGGTCATATTTCGCCTGTTTATTATTCTGCGCTTGCGCGTTCAGGTTATTTCCCCGTTTCTGAGCTGGGCAGCTTCAGAAAACTTAATACCAGGCTCCAGGGCCATCCTACCACACACGAACACCTGCCGGGTGTGCGTATCGCTTCCGGTTCGCTTGGCCAGGGCATGAGTGTGGCCATTGGTGCAGCATTGGCGAAAAAACTCAACAACGATACCCATCTTGTATACTCATTGCATGGTGATGGCGAACTGGATGAAGGGCAGATCTGGGAAGCCATGATGTTTGCAGCCCATCATAAAGTGGATAACCTGATCTCTACAATAGACTGGAACGGCCAGCAGATCGATGGACCCACCAGCCAGGTTATGGGCCTGGGCAATATCCGGGAAAAATTCGAGGCTTTCGGCTGGACTACACTTGAGATGAATGGAAATGATATGGACGAAGTGCTGGCAACGCTCGACAAAGCCAAATCGCTGGCCGGCCATGGCAAACCTATTGCGATCATGATGCATACAATCATGGGCAAAGGAGTTGACTTTATGGAAAATGATCATAACTGGCATGGCGTTGCGCCCAACGATGAGCAGCTTCAAAAGGCGCTGGCTCAACTTCCAGAAACCCTGGGCGACTATTGATCAATATGTTAGCCGGTTAATTTGTTAACCGGTCAATGCAAAAGATAAATAAGAAAGAGCATGGATGTTTCCATGCTCTTTTCATTCCAATTGTATCATTACTGCCGGTTGTCTATTTTTCTGTCGGAACTAACATATTCCAAAATATCACCAGGCTGACAATCCAACGCATTGCATATAGCTTCTAATGTGCTGAACCGTATCGCTTTTGCTTTGCCGGTCTTTAATATGGATAGATTGGAAAGCGTCAGGTTCACCTTGTCCGAAAGTTCGTTCAACGACATTTTCCGCCTTGCCATCATTACGTCCAGGTTTACTATTATTGGCATGGTTTATACGGTTAAATCGTTTTCGGTTTGGATTTCGATACCTTTTTTGAATACCTGGGCAATAACCAAAAGCGTTACACCCATAAACAGCCACACATCGGCTCCACCCAACCTCAAATATTGTATGTCGGGCATTTTTACGCCCTGTTTTAGTAATCCTTTAGTGAATTCTGTACCCCAAAAAGAAAACAGGCCAATACCCAGTGCCAGGTAAGAAATCTTCAAAATAAAACGTCTTACTGTTTCATTGAATGGCTGGGATAGATCAAGTTTTTTTTCGTGAAAAATCTTCACAATCAGATAAAACATCAAAGCCCTCAGAACGGCTGCAATGATCATTAAAGATATCAGCGTAACATAATGGCTCTGATTATAAGTATACAATTCCGACAAATTGATCTCCATCCAAAACTTGTTGGCCCCAACAGGATTTATGAACAAAGTAAAGATCGCGTTGAAAATAAAGCCTCCTGCTTCTATACAAAGACCTATGAATATTATCCATGACACCACAATAAGTGCCTTAAGGAAATAATCTGTTTTTGTAGACATAAATTTTGACTTTTAAGTGATACCACAAATATAGTCAATATTTATTGATAAACAATAAATTTGTATTAAATATCAAATCATATTTTTTGTAAAACATAGCAAAAGCCAGAATAGCTTCAATGCTTTGGTCCATCTGAGGTCAAACTTATCTGGAAAAGGAAAAAATCAATTCCGCAATTCGAATGCTTGTTTGGCTGCCCTGTCCGCAGGAAACCAGGATGCCAGTATACCGATCGCTATTACAGTCACGGCTACCAGTAAAAAATCCGCAGCAACCAGTTTGACCGGATAATAATCGATCAGGAATGATTCCCCCTGCAGGGGAACAAGTTTATAATTGATCTGAAGATAATACAACAATACCGCGAGCAACATCCCTACGCCAGCGCCTATGCCCGCCAGTACAAGCCCCTCGGTCAAAAAGATCTTCCTGATCATTTGACGGCTGGCACCCATGGCCTGCAATACCTGGATATCTTTTTGCTTTTCAAGCACCAGCATGGTAAGTGCTCCAACCATATTAAAAGCGGCAACGAGCAGGATCAAAGTAAAAATGCCGTAGATGGCCCATTTCTCCAGCCTGATCGTGGTATAAAGCGTTTTATTCTGCTCGTAGCGGTCCAGCACCCTGGCCCTGGAGCCCAATAATACCGCCAACTGCTGCTTCACCAGGGGAACCTGGTCAGCAGACTGCACAGACACCTCGGCCGCTGAGTATTCATCTTCCCCGTAATTGAGATATTGCCGGGTAAAATCAAGGTTTGTCAACACATACTTATTATCGAAATCCTGTTGTATGGCAAAGCTACCGGATGTTCTCACCAGGCCAACACCCAGGGCATCCATCGGATTGGATAGGTCATTGGCGCCTTTTTTGGGCATATATAAAGTCAGAGGCAGAATTGACCGGTCTGTAAATACACCAATGGCATTCTCAATACCTACCCCAAGTACCACCCTCGGTGAATCTGCATTTCCCAGGTTGAAATTTCCGCGGACCATTTTTTCCGGAACCCCGGCTACCTGACCATAGTCATCGTCCACACCTTTGAGGAAAACCACCGTTTGAAATTCACCGTTCTGCAACAGGGCTTTTTCTTCCGCAACACGGGTGACTGCTTTCAGGCCGGGTATCTTATACATGGCTTCAAACTGGTGTTCAGTGATCACCAGGGTTTTCCCTTTTACGGGTTCGATCCTGATATCCGCATAAAAAGAGGAGTAAAGCGATTTCACCAGCGATTCAAACCCATTGAACGCACTAAGAATGATGATCAGCGCAGCCGTTCCTACCGTGATGGCGCCAACACTCACCCATGCGATCACATTGATGGCATTTGTTGATTTTTTTGCCCTGAAATATCTCCAAGCGAAAGTGAGGTACAAGGTGGTATGGAATGTGATGAATGTGATGAATGTGAGAAATGAAATGTGGTGAATGCCTTATTCCCCATCATTCTTCTTTTCCTCATTCAGTTTTTTGAAGATCTCTTCCATCTTGAATACATGATCCAGCGTGTCGTCCAGGAAGAACTTCAGTTCCGGCATCCGCCTGAGCTGGTGCTTTACCCTGGAGGTAAGCTCCCTTTTGATCTCAGGTTTGCGTTCCTCGAAATAATGGATCAGTTTTTTGGGATCACCCACCTGGAACAGGCTGAGATAGATCCTCGCTTCAAGCAGGTCAGGTGTAATTTTCACCCCGGAGATCGACACCATTCCCCCATCGATCATGGTCAGACCCATCCTGTTGAAAATATCATTCATCTCCTCCTGGATCACGCCCGCCACTTGCTTCTGTCTTTTTCCCTCCTGCATATGTTAACGATTAAAGGGTGTAAAAATAACTACTTTTGCGCCAATTACATTTTTAGACTAAACACTGGATGAAGAGCTTAAGGATCATTTTTCAATATATACGCCGATATCCCAAACTGGTATCCCTGTATTTCTTTCTCAACCTGCTGGCTTCATTTTTCTCCCTGGTCTCACTGGCTCTGCTCGGTCCTTTCCTGACCCTGATCTTCGGAGTGCAGGGCGGTGAACAAATGCTGGGGTCCAGGTTCCGCTTAGGTAATATAACCAATAATTTCTATGCCTACCTGAACGAACTGATCACTTCAGACGCAGGCAAGATCAAAGCGCTTGGATTCCTCTGCCTGATCGTGGTTTTTGCCATCATTCTCAAAAACCTCTTTCTGTATTTCGCACTCTATGTACTAACGCCTATCCGCAACAGTATCATCAACGACATGCGGACCGAGATGTTCCGCAAGATACTGCACCTGCCTATCGGCTATTTCAGCGACCAGAGGAAGGGCGATATCATGAGCAGGCTGACCAACGACCTTCAGGATGTTGAGTATTCCACGATAAGTTTCCTGGAAACTTTTTTCAGGGAGCCTATCACCATCATACTTTACCTGATCGCCATGGTGCAGCTCAGTCCCGAGCTCTCGCTCTTCCTGCTGATCTTCCTGCCCATAGCCGGCCTGGTCATAGGAAGGATCGGAAGATCGCTGAAAAAAGTATCTACCCGGGTGCAGGAAAAACTTGGCGACATACTCACCACCATTGAAGAAACACTGGGCGGCATTCGCGTGGTCAAAGGATTCAACGCAGAGGATCACCAACTGAGAAGATTTGTATCGGAGAACGAAAAACTCCTCGAGATCAAGAACAAAGCGATCCGCCGCCGCGACCTGGCATCACCCGTATCTGAAACACTGGGAATTCTTGCGGTGTGCACTGTTCTTTATTATGGAGGAAGGCTGGTACTCGGACATAATTTCGCATTGACCGGGCCCGACTTCCTGACCTATATCGCCATCTTCACCCAGATCATCAACCCGCTTAAATCTTTCAGTTCTGCATCTTACAACATCCAAAGAGGTGCAGCCAGTATCGAAAGGATCCAGTCACTCATCCACGAACAGGAAACCATCAAGGAAATTGAAAATCCCAAACCGATCAAGTCGTTTGAAACTTCGATCGAATTCAGGAATGTCAGCTTTTCTTATGGCGATAAGCAGGTGTTAAGCGATATCAATTTCACAGTCAAAAAAGGAACTACAGTGGCGCTGGTAGGATCTTCCGGATCGGGCAAATCAACACTGGCCGATATGGTTCCGCGGTTTCATGATGTCACAGGCGGAGAGCTGCTGATAGACGGCATCAATATCAAAGAGTACTCGATCAAAGACCTCAGGAACCTGATGGGAATTGTTACCCAGGAGCCTATCCTGTTCAATGAAACCATTGCCAATAATATAGCACTGGGTGTTGATCATCCGAGCCTGCAAAGCATTGAAGACGCAGCCCGCGTAGCAAACGCCCACACCTTCATCGTGAACAAGGAACAGGGATACCATACCAATATAGGAGAACGCGGATCCAAACTTTCCGGGGGAGAAAGGCAGAGGGTCACTATTGCCAGGGCAGTTCTGAAAAACCCTCCCATCCTCATCCTGGATGAAGCCACTTCATCACTGGATACGGAAAGCGAAAGACTGGTGCAGGATGCCCTGAATCACCTGATGGAAGACAGGACCAGCCTTGTCATAGCCCACAGGCTCTCCACCGTCCGTCATGCCGACGAGATCATTGTACTAAGCAAAGGTAAAATTGCAGAAAGAGGCAAACACGAAGAACTCATAGCGCTCCGCGGTCTATACTATAGACTCGTAGAATTACAAGAAGTCAAGTAGAAATGTGGAAAATCTGATAAATGTGGGGAATGTGGTCATTCTCACATTCATTCATCACATTATTTCACATTCATCACATTCACCACATTCGAAGAATCCAAATATCCAATAAGCTCCGCTTATTGGATATTTGGATTCTTCGACATCCCCATTTTGGCCTCAATGCTGAGGGTGGCATGGGGAACGGCACGAAGACGTGCTTTATCTATAAGTTTACCGGTTACGCGGCAGATACCGTAGGTCTTGTTCTCGATGCGTACCAGGGCTTTTTCCAGTTTGTCTATAAAATCGATCTGGCGGCTGGCCATCTGGCTCAGTTGCTCCCTTTCCATGGAAAGACTACCGTCTTCCATGGTCATATATCGGTTATCAGTCTCATCTCCGCTCATTTCATCTTTTCTGGTGATGAGCCCGTGGAGATAGGCCAGTTCTTTTTTAGCGGCTTCAAGTTTTCTTGCGATCAGTTCGCGGAATTCCTGTAGCTCAGCATCGCTATACCTCATTGATGGTCCATTTATTATAGGTGACGGTTGATCCAATATGGATTTGGTAAAATCGGGTTCGTATTTGCGAGATGTTGTGGCGTTGATCTTGGGCATTACAACTGGTTTGGGCGGCTTAACCTCTTTGGGTTTGGGCTTAGGCATGGGTGGCCTCACTTCTACAACCGGTTGTACTACGGGTTTGGGGGCTGGTTTGACCTCGGCCACCGGTTTTGCAACTGGTTTGCCAGTGATCTTGGCAGCTGGTTTAGGAGCAGGTGCCGGGGCTGCCACCGGTTTTTTCAATTCCGGCTTTTTAGGCGCAGTTGTAGCTTTTTTGGCCGGAACTGCTGCTTTTTTT
>JAHEFC010000322.1 GCA_024640385.1 Sphingobacteriales bacterium | reverse complement strand
AGCGTAACCGCTGGGAAGATATTCAAGATAACCCTTGATCTTGTCGTTTACATAATTATCAGTGAGATAGTACCTGCCCGAATCAGTAACAATACCAGTTCTGCTTTTCAAGGTCCAGCTATTGCCCCCGGTACCCTTCCAGGCACTGTCAACAGGATCCCATACACCATCCATCTGTGCAAACAACTGAACATTTGAACTGATGACTAATGTAAAAAGAATGACACGCCTGCACAGGTTACGTAAAAAAATAGCATCCATTGGTAATTACTTATTAATTGTTTTGGCAAAACAATTTTTCTAGTTCGTTGGATAAGCGATTTTTTAGAGGAGAAGGATTATGACGTAAGCACTTTCAGGGATAGAGGGGACGTAAAAATAAACTAAAATTTTTGATATTAAAAGCCGGAAAACGGCATTCAGACTGAATTTGACGCGATTGAACCGTTTACAATTTGAAAATGAACACGTTAATCAACCAAGTTTTTTTCTGTTTAGCATTAAATTACGCCTCGCTGGCCGTATAACACCCCGTTTCTCAATTCTTTAATCAAAAACCAAATATTTCTGCAACATGAGAAGATCCCTTATGTACTTCCTGCTGGTACTGGCAGCTTTCAGAAGCCAGGCCCAGACAGGGTTTCCGGTTAATGGCGTGGCCGATCCGCGGAACGGCACAGTAGCATTCACCAACGCCACCATTGTCAAAGATGCCCGCACAACCCTCCAGAATGCGGCTATGGTGGTGGCAGGTGGCAAGATCACGGCCGTTGGAAATAATCTCACCATCCCCAAAGATGCCATCGTGATCGATTGCCAGGGTAAATTCATTTATCCTTCTTTCATCGACATCTATTCAGACTACGGCACACCAACACCTCCGCCGCCTGCACGATTCGGCTTCGGCACCCCGCCTCCACCACAGGCACCGCAGAAAGGGCCTTTCGGATGGAACCAGGCCATCAGGGCTGAAGTGAATGCAGTGAATGTTTTCAGCGTAGACGATACCAGGGCCAAAGCTTTAAGGGAAGCTGGTTTCGGCACAGTACTCACACACGTGAAAGACGGGATCGTACGCGGTACCGGCGCCGTGGTGACGCTGGCCGACAAAGAAGAAAATGAAGTGACACTGAAAGAAAAAGCTTCCCTGCACTACTCTTTCAGCAAAGGCTCGTCTACTTCCACATACCCTACTTCACAGATGGGAAGTGTTGCCCTGCTTCGCCAGACCTTCCTGGATGCGAAATGGTATAAAACATCAACTGATAAAAAAGAAGTAAACCTTACCCTGCAGGCATTCAATGATAACCAGAATCTTCCGCAGATCTTCGAAACAACAGATAAATGGGCAGCCATCAGTGCAGACCGCATAGGAGATGAATTCGGCGTGCAGTACATCATTAAAGGCGGCGGCAATGAATACCAGCGTATCAAAGAGGTTGCTGCCACAAAAGCAGGGTTCATCCTCTCGCTCAACTATCCACAGGCCATGGATGTGGAAGATCCTAACGATGCAAGATTCGTTTCTCTCTCAAACATGAAACACTGGGAACTGGCTCCCTCCAATCCGGCAGCACTTGAAAAAGCAGGCATTCTGTTTAGTCTTACTGCTTCAGAACTGAGAGATAGTAAAACATTCCTTGCCAATCTCAGGAAGGCGATCGAATATGGACTGTCTGAAACAAAAGCACTGGAAGCACTCACTTCCAACCCCGCTACCATGGTAGGCATGGCAGACAAACTGGGTTCACTGGACGCGGGTAAGCTGGCCAATTTCATCATCAGCTCAGGTCCCATTTTTTCCGAAAAAACCGTTATCCTCCAGAACTGGGTGCAGGGCGAAAAATATGGAGTCAAAGAAGATGCATGGACCGATATTAAAGGCAGCTATGCAGTTTCAGTGAACGGACCCAAAGGCAGTACCGTCTATAACCTGGACGTGAAATCTGCCAGCTCCGCCAGTATCATTGGCAAAGACACCATCAATGCCAAATTCAGCACGGATGGCAAACAGGTGAAACTAAGCTTCACACCGGAGAAAAGATCAAAGAACACCATCAGGTTAAGCGGTATCAGCAACGGCAATAACTGGACAGGCTATGGAGAAGATTCTGCAGGAACCAAACTCACCTGGACGGCCTCGCTCTCAAAAGCAGCATCTAATGCGGCAGACACAGTAAAAAAGAAAGATGCACCCCGGCTGGGTAAAGTCAGTTATCCCTTTCTGCCATATGGCAATGAAGAAGTTCCCAAAGCGGAAAACCTCCTGATCAAAAACGCCACCGTATGGACCAGCGATGTTGCAGGTAAAATGGAAAATACTGATGTGCTGGTGAAGAATGGCAAGATCGCGCAGGTGGGCAAAGGAATCAGTGATGCATCAGCCAGGGTGATCGATGGCACTGGCAAACATGTCACTCCTGGCATCATCGATGAACACTCGCACATAGCAGCTTTTTCTATCAACGAAAGTGCTGAATCTGTCACATCTGAAGTGAGGATCGCTGACAACCTCAATCCTGACGACATCAATATATACAGGCAGCTGAGCGGGGGTGTAACCACATCTCATATTCTGCATGGCTCGGCCAATACCATCGGCGGTCAAACGCAACTGATCAAGCTCCGCTGGGGCCTGAACGATGAGGAAATGAAATTCCAGGGTGCGCCCGGTTTTATCAAGTTTGCACTGGGTGAAAACGTTAAACGGAGCAGCTCCAGCAGCAACAGCAGGTTCCCCGATACAAGGATGGGCGTAGAACAGATCATGGTGGATGCGTTCACCAGGGCCAGGGATTATGAAAAACAACTGAAAGCAGCTGAAGAGAACAATAAGAAAAAAGGTGCTGCACCCATGGTGGTAAGAAGGGACCTGGAGCTGGATGCATTGGTGGAGATACTGAATAACAAGCGCCACATCACCATGCACTCCTATATTCAAAGTGAGATCACTGCAGCGATGAGAGTAGCTGAAAAGATGGGATACAAGATCAACACACTCACTCATATACTGGAAGGATACAAGGTGGCCGACAAGATGAAACTGCATGGCGCAAACGCTTCTACTTTCTCGGACTGGTGGGCTTACAAAGTGGAGGTACAGGATGCCATCCCGTATAACGCCGCCATCATGCAGAAAGTAGGGCTGAACGTGGCCATCAATTCAGATGATGCAGAAATGGCAAGAAGGCTGAACCAGGAAGCTGCGAAAACCATAAAATATGGTGGTATGACCGAAGAAGAGGCACTACGCATGGTCACCATCAATCCTGCAAAAATGCTGAGGGTAGACGATAAAACAGGAAGTATCAGGGTTGGCAAAGATGCGGACCTGGTGCTTTGGAGCGACAACCCACTCAGCATATATGCAAGAGCCGAGAAAACCATTGTTGACGGCACCGTTTATTTCGACAGGGACAAAGATGCCGAAGCACAGAAAAAGATCGTTTCAGAAAGAAACAGGCTGATCCAGAAAATGCTGGCAGAAAAAAGAGAGGGCGGACCAGTTGGTCCTGCAAGGCCCACTCCTACCGTGATCCTGCATTGCGAAGATCATGAACACCAGCGCGGACTGCTTGAAGTAGAGGATCATAACATTAACAACGACTAAACGAGATCAACAATGAAAAAAATATTCAACCTCATTCTGTCAATGGCATTCATGGCTTCTGCCATGGCGCAGGAAACCGTTTACCCTGCCAAAGAATACAAAGGGCTCTTATTCATAAAAAACGGCACCGTACATGTTGGTAACGGCCAGGTTTTGGAGAACACTACCATCGAAGTCAGAGATGGTAAGATCACAAAAGTTGGAACCAATATCCCTATCCCGGCTGATGATGTGAAAGTTTTTGATGCGGCTGGTAAGCACGTGTATCCGGGACTCATTCTTGCCAATACAGATCTTGGTCTCAGGGAGATCAGCTCAGTCAGGGCTTCTTCCGACGCTGTAGAAATTGGAGATTACAATCCCTCCGTCAGATCGATAGTGGCATATAATACTGACTCGAAACTGATCAATCCATTAAGAAACGTGGGGATCCTGCTGGCTTCTGTTGTACCCCAGGGTGGAACCATTTCGGGAAGCTCCAGCGTGGTGCAACTGGATGCATGGAACTGGGAAGATGCAGCGTATAAAATGGATAACGGCATTCACTACGATATGCCTGACCTGATCAACAGGCCCAGCAGGTTTGCCGCTTTCACGGGCGCACCGGCACCTACTGCAGATCCCATCAAACCCGGCCTTGAAGAGATCGAGAAATTCAAGGCATTTCTGAAAGAAGCCAAAGCGTACAACCTGGCTGCTGACAAAAAAGAAATCAACCTGAAATTCGAAGCATTGAAAGGCTTGTTCGATAAAAAGCAAAAACTACTCATTCACTGCGATATAGTCAGGCAGATACTGATGGCCATCGATATCAAAAACGAACTTGACCTTGACGTAGTGATCGTTGGCGGTAATGAAAGCTACCAGGTTGCGGATCTTCTGAAAAAGAATAATATCCCTGTGATCCTGAACCAGCTGTTGGAACTTCCCACCCTGGCAGATGACCTGGTAGATCAGCCTTACCGTACGCCAGCCATTCTTCAGAAAGCCGGTGTATTGTTTGCACTGAACGACGACGATGCAAATACCCGTTACAGGAATCTTCCTTATAATGCCGGAACCGCAGCAGCTTATGGCCTGACCAAAGAGGAAGCACTTTCAGCCATCACGCTGAATGCGGCTAAGATACTGGGCATCGATAATGTAACCGGATCTATTGAAGTGGGTAAAGATGCAAATATCGTGATCAGTACTGGTGACATCCTGGATATGAGAACCAACAATATCACCCATGCCTTCATTCAAGGCCGAACCCTTGATCTGAATGATAAGCAGAAGCAGTTATACGAGCGATATAAGTATAAATACAGCCTGAAGTAGCAGGTTGCAGGTGGCAGGTTGCAGGTTGCAGAAAAATAGAAATGCTGCAACCTGTTACCTGTAAATATTATTCCTGCTTTTTCGGATAGTCGAAGAACAGA